>JAQXZB010000020.1 GCA_029226975.1 Clostridiales bacterium
CGGTCAGCTTCCCAAATTTGAGGAGGACGCCTTTAAGGTTTCCAACAACGGATATTTCCTCATTCCCACAGCGGAAGTGCCTGTTACAAACCTTCACAGAGATGAAATTCTTGACGGCTCAAAGCTTCCTATTAAATACTGCGCTTATTCGGCTTGCTTCAGAGCCGAGGCAGGCAGTGCCGGCAGAGATACAAGAGGTCTTATAAGACAGCACCAGTTTAACAAGGTGGAGCTTGTTAAATTCTCGCGCCCCGAGGACAGCTACAAGGAACTGGAAAGCCTTACCAACGATGCGGAAAAGCTTCTTCAGGGCTTGGGACTTCCCTACAGAGTAGTTGCTCTTTCAACGGGAGATTTGGGCTTCTCCTCGGCAAAAACCTATGATTTGGAGGTGTGGATGCCCTCCTACGGCAGATATGTTGAGATTTCCTCCTGCTCCAACTTTGAGGACTACCAGGCAAGGAGAGCCAACATCCGCTTCAAGGACAATCCCAAGGACAAGGCACAGCTTGTTCACACCTTAAACGGCTCCGGTCTTGCGGTGGGAAGAACAGTTGCGGCAATACTTGAAAACTACCAGAACGCCGACGGTACCGTAACCGTTCCCGAAGCGCTTGTTCCGTTTATGAGAGTTGATACAATAAAGTAACAAATAGCTGCCGCATTTTGTGGCAGCTTTATTTAATCTATCAGGAAATTACAACTTATATGTTGTAATTTCCTGATAGCAAAAAAGCTTACCTTGCGCCAAAGGCGCAGCTTTGTCAAAAGCTTTTTTATAATTCGACAAAATACGGGATATTATGTAAACCAAATTATATTTTTGTTCACCGGGGTGTTAATTCACTTATCCCTCGGTTTTGTCCCATAAAATGGGGGTTTTAACATAAGTTATCCACATTATGCACATAGTTATCCACACCCCCTTAAAATTTATCAACTTTTAAAAAACGTAGGTTTTATGTGGTTTTTTTGGTTTACATATTATTTTCGCCATAATTTTACAAAATTGTTCACCTTTTTTTCCACCAATGTGTGAACAACTTTGTTAAAACGGCTTAACAGCTTGCTTTACAGCGTGTATTATTTTTAAAAGTTATCCACACCCGGTGCATAATACCGTGGGTAACTGCACAAAATAAATAATTATGTTATCTTAGGAGATATATTTATGCTAACACCCAGACTTGAAGCAATTTTGCGGCATATAAAATCTGACACTGCGGCGGATATAGGCACGGATCACGCCTATGTGCCCATTGAGCTTATAAAACAAAAAAGAGCCTTAAGGGTTATTGCTTCGGACATAAAGCCCGGTCCCGTAAAAATTGCCGCCCAAAACATAGAAAAGCATGGCTTATCGGATAAAATTGAGGTGCGGGAGGGTCCGGGGCTAAGTATTCTTTCCGAAAATGAAGCGGACACAATCATAATTGCCGGAATGGGCGGCGAAATGATTGAGAAGATTATACGGGACGATTATGATACCGCAATCCTTTCAAGGCTTGTCTTACAGCCCATGAACTCACAGTATGAGCTTAGACATTATCTTTTGGAGAACGGGTTTTTAATAGAGAAAGAGGATATAAGTGTTGAGGGATTTAAGGTCTACAACCTTATAATCGCAAGAGCCGGTACGTCAAAGCCCTTTTTAAAGGATATTCACTACCATATTCCTCCCTATTTAAAGGCTCATCCCTTATATGGGGCGCTTTATGATAAAAAGAAACGCGAGCTTTCGCGGGTCATAGCCGGACTTGAAGCGTCAAAAAGCTGTGACGAAGAAAAGCTTTTAAAATATAAAACTTGGTTAGGAGAGCTTATGAATGAAAGTATATGACATAGCTGCAAAAATTGAAAACCTCGCTCCCCTGTCCCTTGCCTGTGACTGGGACAATCCGGGGCTTTTGGTTGGTGATGGGAATAAGGAAGTAAAAAGGGCGTTTATAACTCTTGACGTAAACCCCTTTACGGTAAATGAAGCCGTAAAATGCGGCGCGGATATTATAATTTCCCACCATCCCATGTTTTTTCGGGGTATAAAAAAGATTGACTTTTCCACCTTTAGTGGAAAAATGATAAAAATGCTTATAGAAAATGATATATCGGTATACGCAGCCCATACCAACATGGACATTGCAAAGGGCGGTATAAATGACCGTCTTTGTGAAATATTGGGACTCTCGGATACCGAAATTCTCGAAGATGACGGGCTTGGCAGAGTGGGAAAGCTTTATAAAGAGATGAATTTTGATGAATTTTGTCATTTGGTGTCGAAAAAGCTCAACACTCCCCTAAAAATTTGCGGGGACAGGGACAGAATAATCAAAAAAGCCGCCGTTGCGTCGGGAAGCTGCAGCGAGGTTATACCTACGGCAATATTAAAGGGCTGTGATGCTATTGTTACCTCGGATTTAAAATATCACGAGTCAATGGACGCGGTTTTTGGCGGAATAAATCTGATTGACGCGGGACATTATCCAACGGAAATATGCGTTATGGGAATATTTGCGGATATTTTAAAGGACTGCGGTACTGATATTATATTTTCAAAAAATAAGGATATTTTTGAATTTTATATTTAAAATACCGCCCCGAAAGGGGCGGTATCAAGAGCAAATCTGTAAGCCGGGTTCTGTATTGGGCGGCCATCTATCTTGTTTCTGCGTCACCGCAGAATTCATGCCTTTCGAGGGAGCGCGCCGAGCAAGCTTAATGCTCCCAAAGTTGCTTCGGATGGGGTTTACACGGGGATTCGGTTACCCTCTCCCCTGTGAGCTCTTACCTCACATTTCCACACTTACCAAAGACGTTTTTTACCGGATGGGGAATCCGTTGATTGGGGTATGTGGTTAAAGCAAAATGGTCTTTGGCGTTTATTTTCTGTTGCACTGTCCTTGGAGTCGCCTCCACCGGCCGTTAGCCGGCATCCCGCTCTGCGAAGCCCGGACTTTCCTCAGTCTTTCGACCGCGACCGCCTGATTTACTCATTCTTATATTATATCACAAAATAAATCCTCCGTCAATACCTATAATCTGACCGGTTATAAAATCCGACTTCTCCGACGCGAGAAATTCTATAAGCCATGCCACCTCCTGCGCCCTGCCCAATCTCATAAGCGGTGTTTCCTCTTTAAGCTCTTTTATCGTTTCTTCACTGTGGCATTTGTTCATATCCGTATCTATCACTCCCGGCGCTATGCAGTTTACGCATATTCCCGACGGTCCCAACTCCTTTGCCAATGCCTTGGTAAAGCCTGCCACAGCCGCCTTTGACGCACTGTAATGTACCTCGCAGCTTGCGCCCGAAATTCCCCACATTGAGGAAATATTTATTATTTTACCCTTCTTTTTCCTTATCATATCGGGAACAATATCCCTGGTGATGGTGAACATTCCCCTAAAGTTGGTGTTCATCATAATATCCAAATCCTCATCGCTTATGTCCTGGAAAAGGCTTTGCCCGGAAATTCCCGCGTTGTTTACAAGCACGTCTGCTCCGCCGTATTTGCGGATTGTTTTTAGTATCTCGTCATGCGCCTTGGTTATATCCGCTTGTATTGCTATTGCTCCCGTTTCTTCACAGAGCTTTTTTGCTTCCTCCTCGGAATTTTTATAGGTAAAAAATACCCTGCCGCTTTTTGAAAGCTCTCTTACCGCCGCGGCACCTATTCCCCGGCTTGCTCCGGTTATCAGTATATTTCTCATATTATCTCCATTCCGCCGCCGTACGGCGGCTTAAATCACAACGTGGAAAAGAAGCCTGTCATCACTTTTGCTTCGCAAAAGCCGCACTGCGTGCGTCCGCCCTTCTTGGCGGTGAATGCATATTGCTGCTTTGCAGCGAGTGGTGCTGTATGTGTATACCGCCCCGAGCAAAAAGCGGCGAGATGCGTAGCTTATTTTTCACGTTATTCCTCCTGCTTCTATTATCCTATAGAAAAATACCTCTGTCAAGACTTTTTTTCTTAAAAACTTCCTTATTTATATATCGCCTTGGATTTTTTTTTGTTTATTACATAAAAATTGCTTCATTGCACTTGATTATTCTGTCAAAATTTGATATGATATAAGGTGCAATAGGTTTAAGATTTACGATTATGTTAAAAATGTATATATATGGAGGGTTACTGATGGATATACATGAAATATGGCGGCTTATTTACGATAAGCTTGCCGGCTCGCTTAATAATACTGTCGGTCTTAACGTGCATATGCGCGACGTTGAGCCGGTTTCCATGAACAGCTCCGCCTATACCATATCAGTACCTCTTTCCATAAGCAAGAATATGATTGAGTTCAGGTACCAGAAGATGATAGAGGCTTTTTTGGAGGAAATTACCGGGAATAAGCTTAGCTTAAGAATTATAGTTAAGGGTGAGGAGGAGGACGAGCCTGAAATTATTCCCGCCGCTCCGCCGGAGCAGGACCCGTCAAACAAGGTTAATCCCAAATACACATTTGAAAACTTTGTCATAGGCTCGTCAAACGAATATGCGGTTGCCGCAGCAATCTCCGCAACGGAAAAGCCCGGATATATCTACAATCCCCTTTTCCTCTACGGAAACAGCGGTCTTGGAAAAACTCATCTGATGCATGCAGTGGGAAACAGAATAAGCAGAAGCTTTCCCTCATCCAACATTATATATGTTACCTCCGAAAGCTTTACCAATGAATTTATAACAACGGTAAGAGAGAACAGAGGTGCGGATTTTCGGAAAAAATATCGTGCCGCGGATGTGCTTTTGGTTGACGATGTGCAGTTTATGCAAAACAAGGAGGCTACCCAGGAGGAATTTTTCCATACCTTTAATGACCTCTACAGCATGAATAAGCAGATAGTTTTAACCAGTGACCGAAAGCCCAGCGAGCTTGTTACCCTTGAAGAACGCATACGTCAGCGTTTTTCCCAGGGACTTACCATTGATATAACGGTACCTAACTTTGAAACCAGGGTTGCCATTTTGCAAAAAAAAGCTTCCCTTCACAATATAGATATAAGCAACGAGGTTCTGTGCTACATAGCCGACAGAATAAAAACCAATATAAGGGAGCTTGAGGGAATACTTATTAAGCTTATTTCCTTTTCACAGATAAAGCATGAGGAAATAAACCTTGCCCTTGCGGAATTTGTTATGAAATCCTACCTCCCCGACGGCGGCGTTGTTAAAATAACACCCGACAAAATAATGGACAAGGTAAGCACCTTCTACAATATAACCAAGGAGGATTTAACCGGCAAGGCAAAAACCAAAAACATTGCCATTCCAAGACAAATTGCGATGTATCTGTGCTTTAAGCTTACGGATATGAATTATGTAATGATAGGAAAGTCCTTCGGCAACAAGGACAGAACAACCGCAATGCATAATATAAAGAAGATAGAAAACGATGTAAACACCAACGGCGCTCTTGCATCGGATATAAATTACATTATAAAGGATTTGCAGAATAACTGAGTGGATAAGCGGTGAATAAACGGTTTATAAAATTTTTCCAAAAAAGTTATTAACATTTATTCACAGAAATTAACTCTTTAAAAACACAAAACAAGGGATAATTTTTCCTTTACCTATGCGGTTTTTAAGACTTTTTCAGCAATCCACGCACACTACTTGTACTACTACTTAATAAATTATTATTATATATAAATATATATGCAAAAACACCCGGCTTTTGGGTGTGAACAAAACAATTAACATTAAGGAGATAATATAAATGAAGCTTGTATGCCAAAGAGATCATCTGTTAGACATTATAAATACCGTTCAAAAGGCAATTGCCCCGAAAACACCCGCTCCGATACTTGAATGTATAAAAATAGACGCGGACGGAAACGGCGATGTTATAATAACGGGAAACAGCATTGAAAACTGTATAGAATACAATACCAAAATAAGCGTACCGGAAGGCGGTCAAATAGCGCTTACCTCAAAAATGTTCGGAGAGATTGTACGGCGTATGCCCGACGGTGACGTTACAATAAGCGTAAACCCCGACAACAATGTAACCCAGATAAAATGCGGCGCAAGCAAGTTTAATATCCAGGGCATGAACGCTTACGAGTTCCCTGCCGCACCCATACTTGACGAAAGATTCAGATTTACCTTAGGTCAGGACAGATTAAAGAGGATAATCAGAAAAACAATAAACTTTGTGGCTGCTTCAGAGGGCAAGAAGCCCATTTTAACCGGCGTGCTGTTTGAAATAAAGAATAATGTCCTAAGCGTTGTAGCCTCGGACGGACACCGTCTTGCGGTGGTAAGAGAGGAATTAAAGGATGAGGTGCCAAACAGCAAGTTTGTTGTGCCGGGAGCTACCCTAAGAGAGGTTTTAAAGCTTTTAAAGGACGAGGAAACCGTTGATATAATAGTTTCCGAAAGACATATTATGTTCGATTTCGGCAGTTATCAGTTCTATACCCGTCAGATGGACGGCGATTTCCTTAAATATGAGGCCATTATAAGCGTTTCAAACGATATTAAGGTAATATGCGAAAAGAGTTACATTACAGACAGCCTTGAAAGAGCACAGCTTCTTATAAACGATGATATGTCCGTAAGGTCGGACAATAAAGTGCCGGTAAGATTTAACATAGGCTTTAATAAAATAGACATTTCCTGCATAACCTCAAAGGGACAGGTAAATGACGTTGTTCCCGCCGAGATAAACGGCGGCGAGCTGCTTATCGGCTTTAACTGCCGCTTCATGTTAGACGCACTTTCCGCCTGTGATGATGAAAAGGTGCTTATAGAATTTAGCGCGCCCACAAGCGGCTGTTTTGTAAGGTCAACCACAGGTGATGAATCGTATATATATATGATACTACCGGTAAGACTTTATAATTAAGGAGAATTAAAGTGAAAATAAAAACAGTAAATAACCTCTACACCGATGAAAATACCTATATAGTATATGACGAGGAGGAAAAAAACGGCTTTGTCATAGACCCGGGAAATTCCGTTTTACAGATAATCAAGGCTGCCGGCGATGTTAAAATAAAATATATAATCATCACCCACTGCCACTATGACCATATAGAATTTTTGGAGGAGTTAAGAGAAGCAACCGGCGCAAAGCTTATAAGCTCAAAAAAAGCCTCCCAAAATATAGAGGACCCAAGAATAAGCCTTACCCTTACCGGACTGGGAAAGCCGATGGTATGTAAAAAATCCGATATAATATTGGAGGACGGCGAGGAATTTAATGAGGGAAAATTAAATATAAAATGCATCTACACCCCCGGTCACACCGACTGCGGAGCATGTTATTTATTTAACCAAAAAAATCTGTTCGTGGGAGATACGCTGTTTTTGAGAAACTGCGGAAGATGGGATCTTCCCACAGGCAACGAAAAAACGCTTATAGGCTCAATAAAAAATAAGCTTTATAAGCTTGACGATGATGTGGAGGTATATCCGGGACATGGACAAAAAACCTCCGTAGGCTATGAAAAAAAGTTTAATTTTATTGTAAAGGCATGATTTTACAGCAGAATAATTACGAATGCGCTTATGAAATTATGATTTTTTATAATCTGTTTTTTTCGGAGGACGAAGATATTTTCGTTTTTCAGAATTTTGATTATAAAAATGATATGATAAATGTGTATACACAGATAATTTACGGCGCACAGAGTTTTTTTGAGGATTATTATTATCCCTTTAAAAACGAAAAAAAAGACGAACGCTTAAAAGACAGGATTTTTCGCGCCGCCTGCGCAAAATCCTTTGTTCACTGTGCAAAAAAAATTAAAAATACCGAGCTTCCCTGGGGTGTTATGTGCGGCATAAGACCCGCAAAAAACGTGCGTTCTCTTATGGACGAGGGATATGATGAAAATGAAGTGAAAAATATCCTAAAAAATATTTATGAGGTAAGCGATGAAAAATTAAAGCTTGCCTGTACGGTTGCGAAAAATGAAGAATTGCTTTTATCGCAGATAGGAAAAAACAGCGTCAGCCTTTATATAGGCATACCCTTTTGTCCTACCCGCTGTCTTTACTGCTCCTTTGTTTCGGCGGATATGAGAGTAAGCGGGAAATATATGCCGGAATTTGTCGAAAAATTGCTCTTGGAAATTGAAAAAACCGGCGAAATTATAAGAAAATTGTCGTATGTTGTCGAAAATATATACATCGGTGGAGGAACGCCCACAACCCTTGATGAGGATATGTTAAAAGCGGTTTTGGAAAAAATAAGGGAAAGCTTTTGCATGGATAATTTAAGGGAATTTACCCTCGAAGCGGGCAGAGTTGATACAATAAGCGAAAAAAAACTTGAAATTGCGAAAAAATACGGCGTAAACAGAATAAGCATAAATCCTCAGACCATGAACGACAAAACCTTAAAAAAGGTGCGCCGCGCCCATAATGCGGACATGGTAAGAGAGGTATATAAAACTGCAAAAAATATCGGCTTTGACGTTATAAATATGGATTTAATTGCCGGACTTCCCGGCGAAACGCCCGAAATGTTTAAATACAGCTTGGACGAAATAATTAAATTAAATCCCGAAAATATAACCGTTCATTCCCTGTGCTTAAAGCGCGCCGCGGACCTTGAAAAAAACAGGCTTGCCGAAGCTAAGGTAATGAATGAAATGCTCTCTTACACGCAAAAAAGAATGAATGAAACCGGCAGAGTTCCCTATTATATGTACCGTCAGAAAAATATTTCGGGAAATCTTGAAAATGTGGGCTATTCCTATGAGGGCTGCATGAGCGCCTATAACATAAATATAATGGAGGAAAAGCAGACCATAATAGCAATGGGCGGAGGCGGTTCTTCAAAGCTTGTGCTTAAGGACAGTATAGAAAGAATATTTAATTTCAAAGACCCTCTTGAATATATAAGACGGTTTGATGAAATTTTAAAGAAAAAGGACGAAATTTTGGAGGTATTGTTAAATGGCTGACAGCGCTTCTGTGAACAGAATTTTAGACGAGTACGGCGAGCTTAAAAAAGAAGCCGCAAAAAAAAGACGGGAAAGTATGGATTTTGTATATTCTCATGCGCCGAGAATAAAAGAAATTGATGAAAAAATGAATTTTCTCGGCATGGAAAACGTTAAAAAAATAATAAAAGAGCCTTTAAAAAGTGATGAAATAAATAAAAAATATAAAGAAGAAATAAAAAAATTAGAGGAAGAAAAAAGCGCGATTTTAAAGAAAAAAGGACTGCCTGAGGATTATAAGGAATATAAATACAAATGCAAAATATGCTCCGACACCGGAAGAACGCCCCAGGGAAAAAGATGCGCCTGCTTTGAACAAAAGCTTATTGCGGCAAATTACAGCGCGTCAAATTTGGGTGATAAATTAAAGGAAGAAAATTTCGATAATTTTTCCTTTGATTATTATTCAAAGGAAAAGGGAAATTATCCGAATTCGCCTTATGAAAATATGCAAAGAATTTATCAAAGAGCGAAAAATTTCTGCGATAATTTTGATAATGAATACAGAAATATGCTTTTTTACGGCGCGCCGGGGCTTGGAAAAACCTTTTTGTCAAGCTGCATTGCAAAGGAGCTTATCGATAAGTGCAAATCGGTTATTTATATAAGAGCGTCAAAGCTGTTTATGATTTCGGAGGACAACAGATTCGGAAGAAACAGGGACCAAATAAATTCCCTTTATGAAAGCGACCTGCTCATAATAGACGATTTGGGTACGGAAACGGTTATGAAAAATAATAATTCCTATCTTTTCGATGTTGTGGACGAAAGGCTCATGAAGAAAAAAAGCATGATAATTAACACAAATCTCGATATAAGCGAGCTTACAAAAATTTATACCTCACGATTTACCTCAAGGATAATGGAAAGCTTTGTAATCTGCAAGCTTTACGGAGAGGATATAAGATTTAAAAAGTAAAAAAAATTACGGAAAAAATCCGTAATTTTTTTTTATCTATCAGTAAATTACAACTTATATGTTGTAATTTACTGATAGCAAAAAAGCTTACCTTGCGCCAAAGGCGCAGCTTTGTCAAAAGCTTTTTTAATTATCATATTTTTCCTGCATACGTTTTTCTATATTTTCATAATCGTAATCGGTGGAATCCTTGTAAATTGAAAGCTCCTTATCAAAGCTTTGACCGTTTTGGGAACGGAAGTTTTCATGGTCCTCCTCTGCCCCGGCAACTGTGGTTATTCCCTTTTCATGCCATCTTTTTATAATGGCGTTCATGTACGGAAAGGACAGCTTGTTGGTTTGGATTATGCAGTATTCGTAAGCCAAAGCCACCATCTCCGCACTCATGGAAAAATCCTCCTGCCAGGATTTTAAATACAACTCCTCGGTTTTTGACAGGTTTCTGTTGTCTATGCCAAAAAGCTTTCTTAAGGTGAAGAAATAGCTGTTTTTGTCCCGCTCCTCCTGCATATACCGCTCTGCCGCGGACATGGTTGTTATTCCGTTTTTGTGCCAGCTTATGGCTACCTTTTCGATGTATTTCATGTTCCGCTTATCCTTTGAAACACAGTATTCCAAAAGCATGCATATGACCTCCGGCGAAAAGCCCAGCTCATCGTAAAACCAGTATATGGTCTGCATATCCGTATCCGACAAAGTTCTTCCCAAGGTTTCTTGTGCAATGAGAACAAGGTCTGAAAGAGTTTTGTTTTCGGTTATAAGGTTTTTAACGTCCTTTTGGGGCTTTTGGGGCGCGGGCGCGTTATTTTTTGCGCCTATATAATAAGTCTTGCCGCTTTTTGACATTTCGCCCTTTTCAATCCAGTATTCATAGGCGTTTACAACGTCGCTTTCCAAAAGTCCCAAGGTTTTTGCAATCTCAGAATCGTCCTTTACCTCACCTTTTGAGGCGAGATAGAGAACATAAAGATAGACCTTTACATACGCGCCGTTTGCTTCGGGCATTTTTTCGGCTATGAAGCCTGCGCTTATATTGATACTGCTTGTGTTATATATAAATTCCGACATAAAAAAATCTCCCATAGTTTAATCATATATATTATATCTCAAAATCCAATAAATTTCAATCCCTTTTTATTGAAAACTATAAATATTGACTTTTCTGCAAAAATATGGTAAAATGGAAGAAAGAAAGGATAAAATTATGAAAAAAGAATTTACCTGTTTCTTTACCGGACATAGGGCAATTCCTTTTGGTAAAGAGTATTTAATAAGAGAAAAACTAAGAGAAATGATTGAGTATTTAATCGAAAATAAAGGTGTAAATACCTTTATTTCCGGTGCGGCGCTGGGCTTTGACACCATTGCCGCCGAGGAGGTTATAAAAATTAAGGAAAAATATCCTCATATAAAGCTTTATTTATATATTCCATGCCGCGACCAGAGCAGAAAATGGAAGGAAGAGGATAAATTAAAATGGAAAATACTTCTTAAAAGTGTTGATGATTATATTTATGTAACCGATGATAATTATACAAACGGCTGTATGCACAAAAGAAACCGCAAAATGGCAGATGACGGACTTTACTGCATATCCTATTGTACCAAGGAAAGCGGCGGTACGGCGTACACCCTTTCGTACGCCGACCGTATCGGGGATATTATATATAATATAAACGTGTAAGTTATTTTTTGCGTATCATGGAAACTGCCTCGTTTATGGTTTTTACACCGTAGGCGGTGAAGTTTTTGGGGATTTTTATGCCCTTTAGGGATTGTTTTGGCACTATTGCCGAGGAAAATCCCAGCTTTGCCGCCTCGCTTAAACGCTTTTCAAGCTGTGAAATGTTTCTTAATTCGCCGCCCAAGCCCACCTCGCCTATGAATATCATGTCCGAGGGAAGCTTAACGTCCCATTGGCTTGTGGCTATGGCTATACATATGCCCAAATCCACTGCCGGCTCGTCAATTCTAAGCCCGCCGGCAACGTTTATATAAACATCCGAATTTGATAAATTCATTCTTGCCCGCTTTTCCAAAACCGCTATTAAAAGGAAAACGCGGTTTAAATCTATGCCGTTTGACATTCTTCTGGGGTTTCCGAAGCCCGTTGGGGTTACAAGGGCTTGTATTTCGGCAAGAACACCTCTCGTTCCCTCCATGGTACAAACTATGGAACTGCCCGAAGCACTTTCCTCATGCCCCTCCAAAAGCGCGGCAGAGGGATTTTTAACCTCAAAAAGACCTTTGTCCTTCATCTCAAAAACGCCGATCTCGTTGGTTGAGCCAAATCGGTTTTTAACCGCCCTCAAAATCCTAAAGGACATCTGCCTGTCACCCTCGAAATACAAAACGCAGTCAACCATATGCTCCAAAACCCTGGGTCCCGCAAGAGCGCCGTCCTTTGTGACATGGCCGACTATGAACATTGAAATGCCCATTGATTTTGCGGTGTGCATAAACGCGTTTGTGGCTTCTCTTACCTGGGGAACACTGCCCGCCGCCGACGCAATCTGCTCGTGGTGCATGGTCTGGATTGAGTCAATTATAACAATATCCGGTCTTACATCACTTATGCACTCCAAAATCCGGGATACGTCCGTTTCGCTTACAAGATAAAGGCTTTCGCACATAACGCCCAATCTTTCGGCACGCATTTTTATCTGACCTTCACTCTCCTCGCCGCTTACATAGAGAATTGTGTTATTCTTCCCCGTTTCGGCGCATATCTGCAAAAGCAGCGTGGATTTTCCTATTCCCGGATCTCCGCCCACAAGAATCAGTGAGCCTTTTACAATTCCTCCGCCCAGTACCCTGTCAAGCTCGCCTATTCCGGTTTTTTGGCGGGTGCTGAAATCATATGTGACCTCACCTATTTTTTTGGGTGCGCTCACCCCTATTGAAGATGAGGAAGCGGCGGTTTTTTTAACCGCCGTTTCTTCTAAAGTTTCCTGCATGGTGCTCCAGCTTCCGCAGCCCGGACATTTTCCCAACCATTTGGGCGAGCGGTAGCCGCATTCACTGCATATATACGTTGATTTTGTTTTCATACTAATCCAACATTACCGCGCCCTGAATTGCCGAGGATACAAGCTTTGAATAACGTCTTAAATATCCTGTCTTAACCTTCGGCTCATTGGGCGTCCAGCCCTCTTTGCGATTTTTAAGTTCCTCATCGGAAAGCTTTACGTTTAAGATACAGTTTTCTATATCTATCTCGATTATATCTCCGTCCTTAATAAATGCGATGGGTCCGCCCTCCATTGCCTCCGGGGAAACATGGCCTATTGCCGCGCCCCTTGTTGCGCCGGAAAATCTTCCGTCGGTTATTAGGGCAACGTCCTTGTCAAGTCCCATACCGCAGATTGCCGAGGTAGGAGAAAGCATTTCTCTCATACCCGGACCGCCCTTGGGTCCCTCGTAACGGATTACCACAACATCGCCTTTTACTATTTTCCCTGCATATATTGCCGCTATTGCCTCGTCCTCGCTGTCAAAAACCTTTGCCGGTCCTTCGTGCTTTAACATTTCGGGAGCAACCGCGCTTCTTTTAACAACCGAACCGTCAACCGCAAGATTTCCCTTTAAAACGGCAATTCCGCCGGTCTGTGAATAGGGATTGTCTATGGGACGGATAACTGTATAGTCTTTTACCTCATGTCCGGCTATGTTCTCGCCCTGGGTTTTGCCGGTAACGGTTATTGTGTCAAGCTTTAGGAGATTTTTCTTTGAAAGCTCGTTCATAACCGCCGTAACACCGCCTGCCATGTATAGATCCTGAACATGATGCTCGCCTGCCGGAGCAAGGTGGCACAGGTTGGGGGTTTCTTTGCTTATCTCGTTTGCATAATCAAGGGTTATGGGCGCTTTCGCTTCGTGGGCTATTGCCGGTAAATGGAGCATTGAGTTTGTGGAACAGCCAAGCGCCATATCAACTCTTAGAGCGTTGTATAACGAATCGGGAGTTATAATATCCCTGGGCTTTATGTCCTTTTCAAGAAGCTCCATTATCTTCATTCCCGCCTGCTTTGCAAGACGTATTCTTTCCGAATAAACCGCCGGAATAGTTCCGTTTCCGGGAAGTGCCATGCCCAAAACCTCGCATAGGCAGTTCATGGAATTTGCGGTAAACATTCCCGAGCATGAGCCGCAGGAGGGACAAGCCGCTTCTTCAAGCTCCTTTAAGCCGCACTCGTCTATTGTTCCCGCCTTGTATGCGCCCACAGCCTCAAAGGCAGTGTTAAGGTCGCGGAATTTGCCCTGATAATTCATCGAAAGCATGGGTCCGCCGGAAACCACGATTGCGGGCTTGTTAAGCCTTGCCGCGGCAATCAGCATACCCGGTACAATCTTGTCGCAGTTGGGTATTAGAACAAGAGCGTCAAGACCGTGTGCAAGAGTCATTGACTCGATTGAGTCGGCAATAAGCTCTCTTGAAGCTAATGAGTATTTCATTCCCACATGACCCATTGCGATACCGTCGCATACGCCTATTGACGGAAACTCCAAGGGAGTTCCTCCCGCAATGCGCACCCCCGTCTTTACCGCCTCGGCAAGCTTGTCAAGGTGCATATGTCCGGGAATAACCTCGTTTTTCGCGCAGACAACACCTATTAAAGGTCTGTCAAGCTCCTCATCCGTCAGCCCCAAAGCCTTGAAAAGCGAACGGTGCGGCGTTTTTTCAACGCCCTTTTTTACCAAATCACTGTACATTTTTATCAATCCTTTCTATATCCGCATAAATAATTGCAGTAAAATATTATTATCAAACAAATACCTTACTATATAGGTATTGTTTATATACATATAAATTGACGGGTTTGCCAAAATAGACAAAACCGCGCACACTAAATAAATCAGCAAAAGTGTGCTTACGGCGGACAAAACCGCGCCCAAAAACCTGTTTGCTCCGTTTATCACCGGCAGCTTGGAGGCAAGCTTTAATACCGAGAAAATTATCCGCATAATAAGTCTTATAAGTATCAAAAGCGCCAAAAGTGCGGCAAGCTTTATAATAAGCATGGTAATGCCGGGTGCGACAGCCTGTGCAATCGCTTCGGGAGCGTCCGATAAAATACCCTCCGGCAGTGTTACAAACGTGCTTAAATAATTTCCAACATCCGCGTTTTGGGCTATCCATTCAAATACCCTTTCCTGGATATTTGCCGCCGCTTGGGTGGAGGATATAAAACCGATTGCCGGATTTAAAAACGCCGTTATAAGTATTATCGTAGCCGCCCAGGTGATTATCCCCTGCAATGAGCCGATAAGCCCGCGCTTTGCACCTATTATCAGCGAAAGCAGCATAAAAGCCAAAAAAATCAAATCAATAATCATTACATCCTCACTATCTCCACACAGTTTGAATGAATAACCGCAAAGACATTGCTTGTAAGAAGCCTTAGCCCCACTATGTCCATGGGTGCGGTGTAAACTCTTAGGTTGTCGGAGCTTTCCTTTTTTAATATTACGTCCCTGCCGCTGTTAAAGAGCAGATATTTTCCGTTTATGCACAAATAATCGCAAAGCTCATCCGCAAAGCTTTCGCTTTTTAAATTTCCCCGCCGTCCGTAGGTCTGAATTACGGGAATATTGTCACTGTCGAACATCACAGCCTTGTTCCCCTGCATATCATAGGCAAAATGCGAAAGATACACATTGTCAAAGCGTCTGTCCGAGATAAGCTCGCCTGAGGGTGAGAGCGTTATCATGCTGTTGTCCCCAAACGCCGTTACAGAGCCGGAAGAAAAGCTTATATCAAAAAGCAGTGTATCGGAAAAATCCGGCTTTTGACCATACTCGCCCTCGTTTATGTCAAAAATTCTTATTGAGGAATAAACCGTATTATCGGCGTTTGCCAAAACCGCCGCCACACGTCTTGTGGAAGCGGAGATTGCCGCGCACATTACATTGCTCTGTCCCGAAGCCCAGGAAAATATCTGATTTCCGGTACTGTTATAAACCAAAATCCCGCCCTTGTAATCCTTTTTATCGGTTACAAGCACCACATCACCATTTGATGAAATATTTAAGGATATTATGTCCTCATCAGCCGAAATACTGTATTTTAACCCACAGTTTTCATAAAGGCAAAGCTCCTTTCCTCCCTTTTGTGCCAAAACAGCCCATGAGCCTGCCGCTTTTAAAAGAGGGTCGGTTACGGGAGTTTCCTCGTCCAATGTTACCTCGCCTTTTGAATTTATAAAATAAATATGCTTTGACGAGGCACATAAAAGTCCGGAATTATAAGGAACAAACCGGGACTTTGACGCGTTTTCAAAGGGTATGGTAACCGCGCTTTTAACCGTACTTTTTATGTTTTTTTTCTCTATTTTCTCGTCCTCAACTATTGCGCCGCTAAGGTCTGACGGGATTTCCTCCAACTCATCTGAGGTGTAATCGATGGGTGTTTTGTTTTGGTAAACCACCGGGAAAAGCCGTTTTACGTTTGCCAAAAAATTTTGTCTGTACAAAGACGCTATCGGGTCGGGCGAAAAAATTACATATATTATAATCGCTAAAACCGCACATATAATAATGATAGGCTTTGTGTAAGGACGAATATTTATTTTTCTCTTTTTTTTCGGTTTTTTTTGGGTTTTTCTTTTTTCATGCTCATCCATTTCGAGAAGTTCTTCTTCTGTAAAAAAGCTGTCTTGGGAGTCTTTATCCATCAGTAATACACCTCCCTTAAAAACAATCCCTGAGCGGGAGCGGTTATACCGGCGCGACTTCTGGTTTTGGAAAGAATTATATCCTCCATATCCGCCGCGTTTATTTTATCATGTCCGCAAAAAGCAAGAGTTCCCGCAATAATTCTTACCATATTATATAAAAACCCGTTGCCCGTTACCGATATGGTGATAATATCCCCGCTTTTTTCAATATCCAAGGCATATATGGTGCGGATTGTGGTTTTTGTGCTTCTTCCGCTTGAAGAAAAGCCCAAAAAATCATGCTCGCCCAAAAATGCCGCCGCGGCCCTTTGCATTTTTTCGGTATCCAGCGGTATGGGATAATGCCAGGAATAATTCCTTAAAAAGGCATTTTCACTCTTTGAGTTTAGGATTTTATAAATATATGTTTTGCCCTTTGCACTGTTTTTTGCGTTAAAATCCTCGCAAACCTCAAGGCTTTTTAAGATACGAATATCTTTAGGAAGCTTTGAATTTATTGCCGGGGCAAATTTTTCGGGCGGGATATTTGAATTTGTTTTAAAATTCGCAGTGTAATTTATGGCATGAACTCCCGCGTCCGTTCTGCCGCAGCCTGTGAGGTTTACCTCCTCGCCGGTTATTTTAAAAATCGCGTTTTTTATATTTTCCTGAACAGACAGGGCATTTTTTTGTATCTGCCAGCCATGGTAGGCTGTTCCGTCATATTGAAGGTCAAGTCTTATATTCACAGCCCCACCTCCCAAAAAAGCATTGCGGCAATGATAATTAAAAATACCCCAAGAGCTTTTATATCAAGGGCTGTTATATTTTGTGGGTTTAGCCTTGTGCGCTTTACGGCACCGTAGCATCTTGCGTCCATGGCAACACTAAGCTCCTCGGATCTGCGAAAGGCACCCACAAAAAGCGGAATAAGTATCGGCAGCATTGCCCTTGCCCGCTTTAACGGTCCTCTGCCGCCCAAATTTGCACCTCTTGAGAGCTGTGCGTCCCGTATGCGCGCCGCTTCTTCTCCGATTGTGGGAATAAAGCGTATTGCAATGGTCATCATCATTGCAATATCCCCGGTGGGAACATGGAATATTTTAAGGGGCGACATAAGCCTCTCAATACCGTCGGTAAGGCTCATGGGCGCAGTGGTAAGGGTAAGAATTGACGCACCTGCCACCAAGATTATAAGCCGCGCCGCATACATAAGTCCCAAAAACAATCCCTCATATGTAATTTTAACCCCACCTATATGAAAAATCACGCTCCCGTCCGCAAAAAATGCGTTTGCCAAAACAGTAAACACCGCCAAAAACAATACCGGCTTTATCCCCTTCATAACCGACCGAAACGGCAGCCGCGAGAGCATAACAAGAGCCGCCGTAAGTATAAAAAGGCACAGATACAAAGCCGGGCTTTTTATATAAAACAGCGCCGCGGCAAACAATACCGTCATAATAATTTTAACTGCCGGGTCAAGTCTGTGAATGACCGAG
>JAQXZB010000021.1 GCA_029226975.1 Clostridiales bacterium
TTGCTGCCCATTCTTTCATAAGCAGTTCATTTTTGATTTGTGATATTCTATCCATATTCTAATCAACTCCATAGACTTTATTAGAATTAGTATATCACAGTTAGGCTGTATTGGCTATCCGCGGGTTAATTGATCGGATACGATTTTTTCAGTGCTGAATTTTTTACCGGTTGAATTAAATGAGCCGCCCGGCTTTTCGGTGAGCGCTTCGGGACTCGGAAGCTGTATTTCTTCACAGCCGATCGCAAGCGTGTAAGTTGAAAACCATTTACTGCTTCCGTCACCCAGTGTTGCCGCAAATTCTACGGTGTACCAACCTTCGGGAACATCTATCGCAGTTTGAACCACAGTAGGCCCGGTCGCTGAGCAAACAGCATAATACAGTTGTTCTCCGGCGCGATCCAAATTGGTAAACACTCCCGATTCTGCTTCGATACGAATTGTTGTTCTGTCATCAGCAGCCAAAACTGACGGTGTGCCAAACATCATTATTGCAGCAACAAGATAAGATATTATTCTTTTTATCATTGCTGTACCCTCCATTCTTTACTTCTTGATAAAAATAATTTCGTTCACAACAGAACGATGAGTTCCCAAAATGAAATTATCATAATCATCATAATGCTGCTTATCTTTCAAATCCGCAACAGTTCCGATATACGCTTTGTCTTCTTCAGTATCATAAATATAAACTGGGACATTTCCCAATTGGAAAAACTCATAGTTTCCGTCATACACAAAGCTCAGTTTGCCGTCCGCTATATAATCCGCATATCCGTAAACATATCTCATTATAGAGTTAAAATGTAATCCCTCGCCGCCTGATACTCCGGTTCTGCCTTGTGTAAACGAATCTCCGCCGTTATAGATAACATCCGCACCGACAATATAATCTCCGTCTGTTTCTATTCTTATAACATCACCGCGCTTGATTTTTGTTTTTATTCCGTCATCCGTATAATAAGCGTCATCATTATCTTCAAAATAGAAACTTTTTTCTCCGCCTCTGTACAAGCCCGTCACATATGTCGATATATCACCGTCTTCGTCTAATGCTTCAGAAACATTTGAAATAAGCATAGCTCGTGAATTTTCTGTTAGGCTGTTATTTTTCTCTACGTAAATTACCACAACATCAGCCATCATTGAGTCCGAACCGGTATTATATGCCTTAATATACATCTCGGTTTCGAGCTTGATGTTAGACGCGGTATCAACTCTATAGTACTTATCGTCGAATACTTCCCAAGGATCATCCGATTTCCGAGCACGGAATACAATTGTATTTGAGCCGATAAACGTTTGTCCGGCCAACTCTCCTTCACCGACAACATCATCATTTTGTGTCGGGAGTCTATGGAATATCATATCTGCAGGTTTATAATAAAGCTTTCTTTCCGCACGCTTTAAAAGAGAATCGTTCTCCTTTGCTTCGTAAGACTTAGTCAAATCATATGCACTTTTTAATTGTGCAGTGTCGATACTCTTTATTTCTCCGTCACTGTTTACATAATATCTTATCACTTCGTTAATATTGGTTTTCAATATTTCAACAGCATCCTTTGCGGCTGTTTTTGTATTATCCATAATGCATTTACCGGTGCTGATTTTGAATTTTTCAATCCTGCCCGCTTCCGTTAAGAGTTTGACATATCCTTCATCTCCGTCATCGCCGACATAAGCCTTGAGCAGATAACCGAATTTCCATTCCGTTGTCGAATCGTCGCTGCCAAGCTTAATTAACGCAACAGTGCCTTGATAATCAAAGCACAGCGTTACTGCAACATTCGCTCCGCCGTAATAATTATCATAGTAGCAATCGGGATTCATAAGCATTTTTTCATTATCCACAACTATATACTTTAAGCTGTTCTCTGTCTCTATTTGGCTTACCACTCCCGACTTTGTTTCTTCAGATGCTCTGATAATAATTTCATCACCGCAGTCGGTTATGCTTATTATCATTCCTTCCTTTAAAGAGTCAATATCTGTTTCGTATCCCTCTGAATTATATATACGCGCTTCATCGTACGAGTCCAAGTCAACGTTTTTCACCTCATACCCCATCGGTTCTGTTTGAGATGCTTTTCTGTAGGCAATTACATTTTCTCTCGAATTTACACTTTTCACACAAACGCTTATTATATCCTCAACTATGACAACCTCATATTTGCCGTCATCGTTATTATCGATAAGCTTTATTGTTCCGTAATTCGGAATAAGTTGAGAAGACTTATCGGCAGGGTGTCTGTTATACAAAACATCTCTGTCTGCCGAAGTTCTCAGCTTAACTTCCTTGCCGTCTTTGTTATAATACTTATAAACATAATCGTCATATTCCGGCTGATCCTCAAATGTGATTATCTTTTCCGTTGTTGTTTCCGGCACAAAGCCCACGATTTCAAGACCGTTATCGTAGCCATCTTTATAATAAACATCACCGCCGTATCCCAACCAATCTTCATCTATTCCGAAACCGTCGGCATAGCTGATGTCATTAACCTTTACAAAGCCTTTTGCGGCTTTATCGTTGGTAAGGCTGTATTCGCCAACTGCCTTTATCACACCGTTAAATTTGAAAGTTTCAAGCACTTCCTCCATAAATTTATTTCCGTATGTATATGTTGCGTCCTTACCGGAATTCCATTCCACTTTGACGACTTTCACATCCAAAAGATTGTAAACCATTCTGTATGCGTCATTGTATGTCACAAATTCGTTGCCTGATTTTGTGATACCGTTACTTAGGTTGACTTTTCCGGCGTATGTGATAGTTTTATCTCCGTATATATCGGAATAAATTGCGCCGTATCCGGCAAGTCGCAAAAGCATTGTATAAGCTTCGCTGACAGTTATTGAATCGTCCGGACGAAATTCCATATTTTCGTTGCCGAGAACTACTTTTCGTATATATAGATTTGCAACATATCCTGATGCATAGTGATGCTTTGTTACATCTTTGAATATACCCTCAGCCACTGCAGGAGTGTCACCGTATTGAATATTATAAAGTATTTTTGCAAATTCTCCGCGACTGACTTCTTCTTCAAGCTGCGAATCATCCACAATTTCAATTTCGGTCACCGAACCCACAACAGCTTTATAATCAGCCGCACCGGCGGTTACCGCAAATCCGAACGCAAGCAGCATGGTAATTATAAAAGCTTTTATTTTCATGTTGTTTTCCTCCCGCTAATATACTATTGTGCTTTTGCAATATTATAAATAATCATTGCTGTTTCGGCTCTGTTTGCAAAATATTTCGGTGCAAACACGTAACCGTCATTGGTTGTCATTCCGCTTACTATATTATGATAATCCAAGCTTGCAACGCTTATCTTTGCCCAATCGGAAACCGATTGAAAATCCATATAACTTGAGGTTGACGTTTTTTCATCTGCACCGTTCATTTTCATAACATTCCACGCCATAACGGCAAGTTCTTCCCTTGTCACCGCATCGCCGGGCGCAAATTCGTTTTCATTTCTGCCGCTTATCAAGCCTTTTTTTACAGCCGCGGCAACATACGGATAACTCCAATCTCCCCATTCCAAGTCTTTAAAGCTTAATCCCGATGTAACACTCATATCAATTTCATCCGGAATTGCGAGCATTGCAATAAGCTTTACAGCCTCTTTTCGAGAGACATTTTTTTCGGGATTAAAGTAACCCTTTTCATCTCCGCTTACTATGCCTTTATTATAAAGATATGTAACGGCTTCCGCTGCCCAAAGGTGATTTTCCATATCCGGGAAAACATTTTTTCCGACAATCTCCGGTTTATTCACCGGTTGATTACTTGTATTGCCGGTTGTTCCCGACGGTGCAGTACTCGTTGCAATGTTGGATGAGCCGCCGCCCGTTCCACCGCCTGTGCCGCCGCCTGTTCCGCTCCCGGGATTAGGCTTTGATTTTAATGTATTAAAAGCATTTTTAACCTCATCAAAGGTATTGTAATTCTGTTTTATCATTGCTTTATAGACGTCTATGCTTACATTATCGGTATCAATGCCTAATCTTACGGCAAAATCCTTAAGTGCGCTCTCAACCTGAGTATAAATCTCCGCTTTTCCTATACGGTTTATAAGCCACAAGCGCTCCACGTCACTCTCAAGCTCATCAAAGCTTGCGTATGCACTTTTAACTCCGCTTATAACAGCCGAACGAACAGTGCTGTCTTTTTCTTCGAGCGCGGATTTAAAAAGTGTCGCATCCTCTGCGGCAGATGCGAAAGGCTCAACATTTACTTTTAAAAGTGCTGCCTCTTTTTCGTTTGCTTCATTATACATGGCGGTATAAACACTTTTATAATACAATTGCTTTATTGCCAAAACGCTTGCTTCGTCGATGCCTTCTGCAACCATAATATCATATACCTTGTCCGGCTCGGAAAGACTTTCAAAAACAGAAGTATCTATATCCAGTCCTTCTATGAAATCCGTTACATATTTCTTAACACTGTCGGCATCTTTGTTTTCAATAGCTTTTACTATATAGCCAATCTGTTCGGGGGTAAGTGCCATCAAATCGATATATCCCTCTTCTTGTCCGTCCGATGCAAAAATCCTAAAGCATCCTCCGCTTTCCGGGTAAGTGAATGTGAACTTGCAGCTTCCGTCCTCACCGCTGAAAATTCTGTCGATATACAAAGCGTTTTCTATATCCCCCGTATATCCGTGAGAAATGGTTCCCGATTCCGGATCGGTCGAATCCTCTGCCAAAATTACCGACACAACAACAGGTGTTTGGGCGCTCTTGTCGCTCGTAACAACCGTACATTCGGCAGTATTTCCTTTTTTTCTGATATATGATATATCAAAATCATTTTCTGCTGAAGCAGGGACAAAAGAAATCATAGCTGTCATTATACCGGCAAGAAATCCGACCGGAATTCTTCTTAATTTCATATTTCAAATCTCCTTGTTCATGATGATTGTTCGGCGGGGATAAATAGTTTTACCCCCGCCTGTATTTTGTACCGTCAGTCCAAACAGCTTATTTTAGGTAATAATCCACAAAAGCTGTCCGTAAAATCCCGTATTCATCTCTTCCGCCGACTCGCAAACGATGCTTTCCGGCCTTTTCGGATGACAAGTCAATAATTATTTTGTTTCCCTCTTGTTTCCATGTACTGATTTTATTATCATCCGTCATAACGCTTATTTCCGTAAAGCTTCCCTCGGGAAGAATTGCCGATACGTTTGAAAGCTTATCCGCATCATATTCGCCGTTATTCTCTATTCCGTCGATTAAAATATCGGTCGTTTGTGTCTGCTCCGCTTTGAAATAACCCAAATCCTTTATAGAATATTGCATGGGTCCTAATTTATAGTTTCCGCCCACACTTATATGGGTTATCAGCGTCGGGTCAAAGGGACGCATATCAACCGCACCGAGCGGCGATGAAAACATTGCGAAATCCGACCATTTAAGCTTATATTGTACCCATTCGCTCGTCGGTCTCATTCCGCCCTGGGTTAAGTAATAATTCCGTCCGTCCGCCAAATAACAGAATACATTGTGGTTTCCCACTCCGTCATATCCCGGCTCACACTTGATTTTAAAGCATATTCCCGAATATTCATCAAGTGTTGAAGCGTCCGGTACGATCAATCTCGGATAAAACCACTTGTCTGCGTTTCCGGAAAATACTATGTCAAAAAACAATTCACCCTCTTGCTTTTCGCTGACAGTAAATTTCGCTGCCTCGGAAACATTGTTATCCCAATTATCCTTGTTTAAAAATCCCTCTGCAGGCAAATCCGGAGTTATTTCCGTTTTGTCGAGCAGTCTTATATAGGCAACGCAGGGCGGAGATTGTTCGCCGTCCGTTTCGCAGGTAAAGCTTAAGAAATGATCCTCCTCCACATTCGGTTTTGCCGTAGTGGGATCAAGCGTTACATTCAGGGTAAGCTGACCCATGCCCGGAATAATTTGTTCGCTGTTTTCCACATTAACATTATAATCCTTTAAAACTCCCGACAACTTCACAAGCTTATCATCTTTATTAAGGTTGTATACGGTAACAGTCATATTTACCTTTTCTCCGGGTAATACTTCATCTCCGGAGCCTCTGGTATTATTTCTGTTAGTACCCGGGAAATCAATAAGCATAACCAATCTTTCGGCAGGAGTGAAATCCTTTTTACATTCAAGCTCAACATCCGCATATTCCTGAGCAACATATTCGTTTTCCGGCATTTTTTCCGGGTATGTTACATATACGGGATAGTGCGAAACATCAATTAAAGCTTTTCCGTCCGATACTTCAAAGTCTTTTTCCTCACCCATAATATCGGTCACCGTCATTCCGGGAATGTATTCAAAGTCAAGCTTTCTCGGATTGTCTGTCCAAACCGTAAGCACGTCGCTTGTTCCGTTGTCAAATACATATCCTTCAGCCTGCTCTCTCTTTATAAGTCCCTTATATTTCCCCTTGCCAAGCTTCCATGTCATTACGGCTTCCGCCTGATAACAAGGCATTGTATTATAGTTTTCGTCAAAGGTACCCAATTCTTCATTGAATTCCTTAAACGGCCGCCATAAAAACCAATAATGCATATTTACGCCGGTAGAAAGACTTTGTGCGGTGGAAGTGACAAGGTACCTTGCCTGTTCCATTCTCTTAAAATAAGGAATTTCACCGTTTTCATATGTAAGATATATTCCCACCTCAGTCATCCACATCGGCTTAGCTTCCTGATTGTTCTGCTGCATCATCAGCTCACGATGTCCCGAAATTGCTTCGGTATTGAGATTATCAACACGCAGATAAGAATCAAACGTATGCTTGTGATAATTATATGCGGCGCTGTATCTCATAACGTCATTCTTTGTCAGTATTGTTTCATACAGCGTATCTTCACCCAGACAAAGGCTTCCCTGCATAAAATTCACGCCCGAATCGGCGTCCGCAACAGCGATTGCCTCCGCCTTATACAAGGATGCGTAAACATCGGCAGGAGGATATGAATCCTTTGCGCCGTCTATTTCATTCCATGATTCCAGCATTGCAACCGATTCTTTGCAATCCTCGGCAGCCTTTTTATACTTTTGGTAGGTTTCCCAAACATCAAGTGAGCCTCCGCCATTGCCAAGCACTTTTATTCCGTAATCAGAAAAACAACGGCTTCTTCTGTCTGTAACTTTTGTATTGTTCAGGTCCGAACGTTCTCTCACCCAGCCTACTCCGGCAAGCTTTACGGTTTTTGCAAGCTGTCTTGTTTTGTAATCGGACTTAATTGCAAAGCTGCTTGCAACGTCTGCCGCAAACGGAGTATCGCCGACATATCTTTGGGAAAGCTTCGGTACAACCGAATAATTTGCATACGCTACGATACTCCCTTTTCCCTCTTCAAAAAGCTCTGCCTTGTACCATCCGTACTCCGCACTTCCGAAATCAAGCTCATATTTGCTTACGCCTTTGGGCACCGAAACTTTACTTTCTTCAATCGTCCTGCCCCAAAAATCTGTTATTTTAAGGTCGTAATGCAAAACCTCCGTTGTTTTTGCGGTATAGCATAGGTTATATTTAACTCTGTTTCCTACCTCAAAAACTCCCATCGGCGCATCGACCGCTTGTAATCCGTCAATTCCAAACTGACTTTTGCTTAGTTTAATATAATCGAGATAAAATACAAGTGTTCCGTCACTTCTAAGATCGTCGGTATCGATTCTAATCTTTATACTGTTTTCGCCTTTATTAAGATACTGCGTCCCGATATTGATACGATAAATCAAACCCGGAGCATATGTGGTTTTAAGATTTTCTTCAGCTCTTCCCTCCGCAACCGGGATTTCTTCTTCACTGCCATTGATTGAGACGAAATAATCATTTGTATATTCAAAATTACAGCCTATACCGATTATACTCATTTCATAAGCTCCCTCTTCCGGGACATAGGCTTTATACTCCACGCTGTAGTCCACACCGCTGTCATATGGCGCAACATCAAAGGAAAGCAGTCCGTTTCCGTGAAATTCGGATAGACCGGTTTTTGAACTCGCTCCAAAATTACATTTATACGGTTTTTCGCCCTCTATTATAATGTCGTCTGCCGCATGAACTGCAATGCTTACTGACATTGCAGTAAGCATTGCTAATATAAAGAACAGCTTTTTCAACATTTTCCCTCCTGCCTTGTTATATATTTCTGTTTTTTATGTTATTCTACAGGATATACCGGTGCCAGAGGACCTGCCGTTCCCAAATCGTCCCAAAGCATTACCTTTATATTACCCTCTGTTGAAGTAACAGGTATCATTTTTTCCACAGGCTCAAGGGTTGTTTCGGCGTCTATAACTTTTACCTCTGTCAATTCGCCAGAATCATTATGTACAACGGCAATCAACTTGCCTGTCGGCTTTGTGTTTGTGTATGTAACGCCGACTCCCAAACCTGCAATCCAAAACGCGTCATTAATTTCCGATTCTATTGCTGCTGTTTTTGTGAATAATGCATCTTTCAAATACAGAAGATAAACATTATTTGATGACAGAGCTGTCGGAGTAATCTCAATGGTGTTTACTCCTTCTTTAAGCACTACATTCTGTGCCGCATTTCCAACAAGATGCTCCGCATCGGTAACATCGGGTTTAAGTACATTCGCGGTTTTCGTAAAATTGTTAATCGATACTCCGTTTACCTTTACCTCAAAATCTGAATGCCAATCCTTTTTACCGTCTGCTCCGGGTGCTCCCGTAGTTGACACAAGTCTTAATGAATATA
>JAQXZB010000022.1 GCA_029226975.1 Clostridiales bacterium
ATTATAAGCTTCTCGTATTCACCGAAAACACCTATAATATCAGCACCTTCCGCATTAATCGTAACATCGCATTCAGGGATTTCATAAACTCGTCCCAATGTTCTTCCCAATGTCAAAACAGAAAATGCACCGTTAGGATTCTTTGATGTTACAACATATGGGACATTTCCGTTTTTATCGGGTATGACTTCTGCCATTTTACATCTTCGCGCAATCTGTTTTGTTGCAGAGATCGTAATTACATCATTGTTCACATATGGATTAAATTCAGGCAAATCAAGCTCAAGCCACCATGATTCAATCTCTGCATTTTTGTTTTCAATTTCCCAGTAATCTGTGAGAACGCTCTCATCAATATTAACATTCCCGTCTACACCAAAAGCAGGGGCAATCCTATGCCAACGAACTGAGCGAACCACTTCATACATCTTAGTTTTCAAATTTCTATGAACTGTCGGGAAAGACATATCCTCCCTGCCATCGATAAATGCACCGCTGTACGGATGACGCATAATTCCCATTGTAAAACCGCCCGCTGCTGCTATATATACCTCGTCTTCACAGTTAATCAGTCCCATAGCTGTTTCTGCAATCTGCCTATCGGCTAAAATTTCGTGCAGTTTTTTCATAGTCATAGGTATAGACATTATTGCCGGAACGTCATATGTGCGGAACACATCCCCATTAGGAATTATCTCACTAACCTTTGCGTGTTCAATTATTAGCTTGGGTGCAAACTTTTTTCCTGTTTCAGTTAACATTCTACGGAAATTAACATCATTTATTTTTTCGCCCCAATCAACCTTCCAATAAGATATTCCGGCTTCATGGGATTCCTGTATTGCTTTTTTCCAATATTCCTCAGGCGTTATATTTCCCGAAAACTTCTTTTCCGATTCCTGAGCACATACCCAAAGACCAAACCCTTTCCAGCCTAATTCTTTTACCCTCTCGGTTATATTCTTTAAAGCCTCAGCATTTGTTTTTGCTCCCTTTGTCGCTTCAGGAAACTTTTCTTTATTCAGCAAAAGACTGCCGTAATACGCACTGTCACCATCCATAGGAACATCCCAGCCATCGTCTGCAACAATAAACAAGTCACGACGTGATCGCCCAAAGAAATTAGCCCATCCATATGGTTTTTCTTTACCAAACAGTCCCTTTTCACTCACTATTTCTCTTTGTTTTGCGGGTTTACCGTCACAAGTCGCATACAGCTGCGTCTGCCATGTACAGTAATAGTCCGGTGACATATTCACCGTATCCGGTACTAAATTCATATCAATCTTTTTCATTCAATCCCACCTTATTTCCTATTCTCGGTTACAACAATATTACTTCCGAAAACATCAGCAATAACAATATCACCGATATGAACCGGCAGTGTTACCACGCCTTTATTTATTAAATTCATACATTCATAAATATCCGCTTTAGGTATCGGAGTGACTGTTTTTACCGGAATAACACTTCCGTCTGAACAGCGCATTGTTGATGTAACGGTACGCATTGGATTTGTACATTCGTTTTCGGCATACTCCGCACCTCTCTTACAAGTATTGCCCGCCACCCCCAAAACTTTGCCGTTTTCATCAATCTCCACTTTCAGTGCGCAGCCCTTAGGGCATATAATACAGGTTAATTCTCTTATTGCCATATTAAAGGACCTCCAATCCGATTTTTAATTTTTTCGCATTTTTAAGCTGATCTTCCTTTAGCGTTATGCACTGCATTTCACCGGGCGCAACCTTAGGCTTTCTTGTTTTAAATATCACCTCATTGCCGCTGTATACCTTTATTTCAGCATTTTCATATACATTGGCAACTCTGAAAAACACCTTTGTGTCTTTTTTCTGTGTTATTCTCTGCGGTACGGAATATCTTATTTTACCGTCCGTTTCAATCGGAATATCAACATCATTTTTCAATTCACCCTTTATGTAAAGAGCTGCATTCTTTCCGGCAATTTCCGCTTCCTCCGAAACGTAGTCCACAAGGTCATGAACGTGCAGAACGTTTCCGCAGGCAAAAACTCCGGGTACAGATGTTTCTCTGCTCTGGGTTACATCGGCGCCGTTTGTAATTTGGTTAATATCTATACCCGCCGACTTTGTAAGCTCGTTTTCGGGTATAAGACCCACCGACAAAAGCAGTGTATCACATTCTATAAACTGCATTGTTTCTTTAATCAGCTTGCCCTTTTCGTCTACCTTTGCAATTGTTACGCCCTCGACGCGCTTTTTGCCATGTATCTTAACCACCGTATGGCTTAAAAGCAAAGGAATATTAAAGTCATTCAGACACTGCTCAATGTTCCTTGCAAGACCGCCCGAATACGGCATAAGCTCGCACACTGCCTTTACCTCAGCACCCTCAAGCGACATTCTTCTTGCCATTATAAGACCTATATCGCCGGAGCCTAATATAACAACCTTTTTGCCCGGCATAAAACCTTTCATATTCACAAGCTTTTGAGCCGTTCCCGCACTGTACACACCCGCCGGACGAGTTCCGGCAATATTAAGCGCGCCCCTTGAACGCTCTCGACATCCCATTGCAAGAATTACCGCCTTTGCCTGTATTTGAAATATTCCGTCAGTCGGGTTTGTTGCGGTAATTACCTTATCTACAGAAATATCAAGCACCATTGTGTTCAGCTTAACCGGAATTCCCAATTCACGAACACGTTCTTCGTATCTCCACGCATATTCGGGGCCTGTGAGTTCTTCACCGAAACGATGCAAGCCGAAACCGTTATGTATACACTGCTGTAATATTCCGCCCAAGCGTTCATCTCTTTCAAGAATCAATATATCTCTTATACCGTTTTCATAGGCTGCAAGAGCCGCACTCATTCCCGCAGGGCCTCCGCCTATTATCACAAGCTCCGTCATATCTCGCAATCCTCCTTTGTCTTTCCTGTCATAAGTTTTGAACTGCCGCCGTTTTTTGTTATACTATCATACGAAACACCCAATTCCTCCGAAAGTATTTCCGTTATGTACGGCATACAAAAACCGCCCTGACATCTGCCCATCTGTGCTCTTGTTCTGCGCTTTACACCGTCAAGGTCACGGGCGGGCGGATTTGTTCTTATCGCATCTCTTATCTCCCCCTCCGAAACGCCCTCACAGCGGCAGATAATTCTGCCGTAGGCTCTGTTTTTTGCTATCATTCTGTTCTTCTCGGCAACAGACGCTTCTCTGAAATGATGCGCAGGCTTTCTTATGGGATTGAAATCTTCTTTTTTAATAAGTTCCAGTCCCATATCTTTGAGCATTTCCGTTATATACTCCGCTATAGCCGGTGATGCGCTCAGTCCCGGTGATTCTATTCCTGCCGCATTTATAAAATGCTCCTCAGTTGAATTTATGATAAAATCACCTGTATTTCCAACCGCTCTTAAGCCGCAGAACGATGTTATCGTATCGCGGAGATTTATTCCGGTTGTCGTTTCCGTACAGCGTATAAGCACGGTTGAAAGTCCGTCAGCGGTGGTTGCGGTATCGTTCTTATCCTCAATCTCCTCTGCTGTGGGGCCGAGAAGAAGATTACCATCAACAGTAGGCGTTACAAGTATTCCCTTGCCCATAGCTGACGGTGTTCTGAATACGGTATGTGAAACAACCTTGCCGCTTGTCTTATCAAGCAGTACATATTCTCCGCGTCTGGGATGAATATGTATGTCCGTTTCACACACCATTGCGGCAACGGCATCGGCATAAATGCCCGCGGCATTTACAACATACGCCGCATTTACCTTATCGCTGTTTGATGAAACCATTTCAAATCCGGCTCCGACTTTATTTATTTTTGAAACCTCAAAATTAACCTTTAAATCAGCACCATTGTCCATAGCGTTGCCTATTGCCGCTATCGTCAGCTCATACGGGCATACGATTGCGCCTGTGGGTGCGTTTAATGCACAAACCGCATCGGGGGAAACATTCGGCTCAAGCGTATGCAGTTCTTCACTGTCAAGAATCGAAAGCTCTCTTACTCCGTTTTTCACACCTCTGTCATACAATTCCTCAATCTTCTTTTTGTCCTCATCGCTAAAGCCTACCACAAGCGAGCCGTTTTTCTTATATTTTACGCCCAATTCCTTTGCCGTTTGCTCCATCATTTCGGAGCCTTTTACATTTAATTTTGCTTTAATCGTTCCCGGCTCTGCGTCAAAGCCTGCGTGTACTATTGCCGAGTTTGCTTTGCTTGCTCCCATTGCCACATCGTTTTCTTTTTCAAGAATACAAATTTTCAGTTTGTAAGACGAAAGCGTTCTTGCAAGCATACCGCCCACAACTCCGCCGCCTATAATTGCAACATCATACATTTGTTTTCCTCCATTTATTATACCTGTTAGTTGATTGCATCTGTTTCAATTTTTTCAAAATCACTTGTATGAGGATACTCCGCCATATCGGGATGGTGCCTAAATGCTTCTTTTGCATTCTCCTCATTCAAGGATATAGCAGCCAACATACACCCGCTACTCCTTATCTCCTCTATATTCTCATCCGAAAAATCTCCGGTATATACATAGCATTTTGCCGGATAATCCTTAACTGTTTTCAAAGTCTCTTTTGTATAATTTTGCTTCGTATCAATAAATCTTGCCTGCGGGTCTATTGAAAGAATTAAATCAATAGCCTCGGCACCGGCACCGTTTGTTGCATAAACCGTTCGTCCGCGCATACCCATTCCAACAACCAACTTTGCTATCTCTTCCGCGTTCTTCATACCTTCTTTCAAGTCAATATTTATACACATTCCCGTAAAATACGCAAGATGCAGTGCTTCTTTAAGTGTAGGAATTCTATTTTCCTCAACCCTTTCCTTAAGTAAGCTTATACCCCTAATAACGGAATAATCAGTTTCTGAAATCACAAATTTGACTTCATTGCCGGATTCATCATAACCTTTGACATCTTCATCATGGTTTACGATTAAAACTCCGTCCTTTGTCATTCTTGCGTCTGTTTCTATCATATCGGCTCCCTTTTTTGCAGCAAGCTCATATGCCGCCAAAGTGTTCGAGTGTAAGTTTTCATCTACAAGGCCTTGATGTGCCGAAGTTATCCATGTCTTTTTTCTCTTTCTCATTATTTTAATTCTCCCCGCTTAATTTATCATAAAATTCTCTGATATTATCAAATATATAGTCCGGATGAATATTATACTCCTCAATATCCGCTTTTGTTCCCTCTCCGCTCAGTACAAATATCGTACTTATTCTGGCATTGACACCGCAGGCAATATCGGTATAGAGCCTGTCGCCCATAACCGCTGTTTCGCACCTTTCAAAGCCTGTCATTTTCATGGCAAGCTCTGCCATTGCAGGCTCCGGTTTTCCAATAAATTTCGGTTTCTTTCCCGTTGCTCTTGCAAGCATTTCACTTACCGAGCCGCAGTCCGGGGCATAGCCGTAGCGTGTGGGACATACCCAATCGGGATTTGTCGCAACATATGCAATATCCTCATTTAAAAGCATACACGCATCCTCAAGCTTTTTATATGTAAGCTCCGTATCATATCCCATGCACAGGCAGTCAATCCCTTCCGACAACTCATCTGTTATGTTAAGTCCCGACAGTCCAAGCTGCTCCTTAAAAGACTCCGTTCCGAGGGCATATATCTTTTTAAGGTTACATTTTTTAAGATATTCAATCGTTGCGTCGGTCGAGGTGAGAAAATCATCTTTATCTGCCGATATTCCCATTCCGTTAAGCTTTTCTATGTATTTATCCACGCTTTTTGAGGAGTTGTTGGTTAAAAATATATACCGTCCGCCGATGCTTTTCACATAATCAAGAAAATCCGTTGTTCCGTCAAACAAACTGTTATCGAGATATATTGTACCGTCCATGTCGAGCAAAAACAGTTTAATCTGTTTCAATCTATCCATCGTTTGCACCTCACATACCATAGAAAAGACAATAGTACAGCCACAGTACCGAATATCTGTCCTTTAAATCCTTTGCATACCATTTCGCATTTTCAAGTTTTTTTGCACCATACATTTTTTCAAAATCGTAAATATCAAGTCCGACACTTTGAAGATATGCCGTAATTTCATCTGCGGTCGGAGCATCCTTCAATATTTTTCGTATCTCGTTCCACTTTTCCTTATATACCGATATTTTATCCTCGTTATACACTCCCGCCTTGTTCTGAAGCTCAATCACTCCCTGTGCGGCAGTGCCGTAAATAGAGCGTATTTTACTTTCCCATTGTTCACATTCAAATTCCTGCGCCTGCTTTGGTACATCAAGCTTTAATATCTCTTCACGCATACGACAGGTATAAACTGTTGAAAACGCAACGTCCGTTCCGTGCATGAAATACGGCTCATTATTCATTATACCCGTAATTTCAAAGAAATGCGACAAATGATGCTCACTGCCCGATGCCGGTCTTGAATTTCCCACATATGCCATAGCAATACCCACACCGATAAGTGCCTCGGTAAGCCTTTTTATAGCATTCACATCACGTTTTTGCAGCAGCTCACCGTCATTTTTAATACTGTTTGTCATCTGCATTGTAAGGTCATATACATACTGACAAAAGTATTCATTATTTACCGCCGCCGCCAGACGCCAGTCATTAAGGCATGACAGCTTGCCTATAATATCGCCGTAGCCCGATTGTATCATTTCCATAGGCGCATTCTTTAAAATATTAACATCGGCTATTATTGCCTGCGGTACATGGGCGTTATACGTTACCTTCATATTCCCCATAATCATAGCCGCACCGGCTGAGGCATACCCATCCATCGACGGCGCCGTTGCCGCAATATAATACGGCAGTCCTCTTTTAAAGCTTACATATTTGCATAAATCCTGAATAACACCCGATCCCACTCCCAATATCAAATCGGTTGTATCACAAATAATATTGTTAAGTTTTTCCACCGCTGTTTCATCAGGTATCAGCAAATCATCCTCAAAAACAAGCTTGTCTTGGAGCTTTTCCTTTAAAAGCTCCGCCGCCTTTTTTGCGCATACAGCATATGTATTCTTATCGGCAATAAGAATAATACTCTTATACGCTGCCGCTAAATCGTATATTTTATTTATTGCACCTTCTTCGATAACAACATTATCAATATTGCAAGTATGGCGTTTTCCGCAGTCACAGTCACGTCCTTTTAACAGTTTTGAAATATTCATCTTATGTCTCCCTTTAAATATTATTGAATATTTTTGGTTAATTCATATTGACATTATCAACGGATTTATTATATAATATAGTCATACAATATTGCAAGCAATAGTCGAAATAAGACAAATAGCCATGATTTCCTTGAACATTGTTCAAAAATAATCACAAATGTAAGGAGATACATATGTTAAAAAGTGAAAGACAGGAAATGATTTTAGAAATTCTTCAGGAGCGTAAACATATAACAACACAGGAGCTTGCCAAAAAAACCTTTGCAAGCTATTCAAGCGTAAGACGCGACCTGGAGGCGCTTGAGAATTTGGGGATAATAAACCGCAGCTACGGCAGAGTGGAGATAGCAAACCGCAATTCTCTTTTGGTTTCGTATCCTATAAGAATAAACAAAAATTCAGCTCAGAAAAGTGCCATAGCAAAAAAAGCCGCCTCACTTATTAAAGAGGGCGACACTATATTTGTTGATTCTTCTTCAAGCTGTTCCTTTTTTGCAAAGGAGCTGTTTCATATGAAGGGTATTACCGTAATTACCAATAATGTCGAGGTGATAAGCTTTATGAGCCAAAGCAACATTGACTTAATATGCAGCGGCGGACTCCAGACTTTACCCAACAGGTATGCTCTTGTCGGTCCGATAGCAGAGGAAACCTTCAGAAATATCCACGCGGACTGGGTTGTTTTTTCGGCGCGTTCTCTTACTAAAGACGGTCTGATTTACGATGTGCATTACAACGAAACCGCCCTCCGTAAGCTCATGCTCGAAAATGCCGAGAAAAAGCTGTTTCTCTGTGACAGCTCAAAGCTTGGAACAAATTCCACATATTATCAATGCAGCCTTGCCGACATTGATTATATGGTCTGTGACAGCAAAGATGCAAAACATTATCAGCAAATGTATCCTAATTTAAAAATCATGTGAATAATTGCATAAAAATAGGAGTATTGGAATTATAGAAAAAACTTGCAAACCTTTTAGGAATATCTCAGATACCGCTGATGAAGTTGAGCCCCGCAAATGCGATAATACGGCCATTTGTGGGGCTTTCTTGATCTTTAAACTGTCAAACTCGGGATTGTATCACAAGATACAACATCTGTCAAGCGAAATCTTGCCATAAAATTACGCTACTCAAATTTATGGTCCTTCTCCTAAAATGCGTTTTTTTGTCTTACCAAATTTTCACCCGTTCATCCTCCGGCACATACATACCGTCGCCTTCTTTTATGTCAAAGGCTTCATAAAATTCCTCACAGTTTACAACCACACGGTTTACACGCAGTTTTTCATCGGAATGTAAGTCCACGCTTGCCGCATACTTGGCATATTCGCGCGTCCTGGTGCTTGCCCATGCCCGAGCCATTGAACGGTAAAGAGCCTTGTAATCGGGATTTTCAAGCCCCGATACAACCTCGGTAATACACTGCACAGCGCCTTGATCTGCTACATTTTCGCTCAAGGTCAACTTTCCGTTCATAGAAATACCGGGAACGCTTTCTATGCCGTCATAAAAAGATACCATCTTTTCGCACAGCCTTTCAAAGGCATCGTAATCCTTTTGTGCCCACCAATCGGCAGCGTTGCCGTTTTCGTCAAACTTTGCTCCGTTATTGTCGAATGCGTGTGTAATCTCATGGGCAATAATATATCCTATACTGCCGAGATTTTCCTCATAGGACGCGTTCACATCATACATCGGCGGCTGAAGTATCGCAGCCGGGAAGGTGATGTCATTTGAGGTATCGCTGTAGCAGGCGTTTACTGTATACGGATACATTGCCCACTCGCTTTTGTCAACAGGCTTGCCCTGCAATTTTGATAATTCCTTTTTGGACGCTTCGCCGACAGCGAGCATATTTTCAAAATAGCTGCCGCCCTCGGACGCGGATTTTATATATACATCGTCAAGGTATGTGTCCCAATTGTCGGGATAGCCGATTTTAATTTTCATTGCGTTTAGCTTGCGTATTGCTTTTTCCTTTGTTTCATCGCTCATCCATGTTAAATTGCCTATTCGCTTTTTATACACCGAAATAATATCATTAACCATTTTTAATACGTCCTGCTTTGCCTCTTCGGTGAAATATTTTTCAGCGTAAATTTCTCCGATGTAATCGGGCATAACGCTCGAAACAATAATCGCCGCCCGCTCCTCATCGGAATATGTTCCCGAAACTCCCAAATATTCCTGATTAAACACATTTGACGTGTCAATAAATTCGGTATTTAGCATAGAGCCGTAGTTTAAAATCACACAAAGCTTTACCGCGATTTTAAGCACCTCGATATTTTCATCGCTAAGAAACCGCGCAAATTCCTCGGTTAATCCAACATCCGTAATAAGAAACTTATCCTCTTTTTGTATGCCCGATGACACCAAAAGCTTTTCGGTATCCACAGACGGGAAAAGTGTCTGTATCTCATCAAGGGTATAGATATTGTAAAATTTATCCACATTTCCCATATCCTCGGTGTTGAGCATTTTTTCGGCAAGGCTCTTTTCAAAATCATGAAATTTCTCAAGCCCCAAATCGGTTATTTCCTCACCGGAAAGCTCCATGACTGTTTTGAGATATTTAAGATACGCAGCCTTTTGCACCTCCGTACCGGAAATATAAAAATCCTTTGTCATATTCGGATTGTAAACGCCGAAAACGGGTATATACCTTGTGCTGTCCTTAAAATCCACAGTAATGTTAAAAGCGGCAAAGGGCGCACAGTACAGCTTCTCCATAAGCGTGTTCTGGGTATTCATAAGCTCTGTAACATTATTTGCTTTATCTATCATTTCAAGGTACGGCTTTATGGGCGCAGCACCGCTTTTATTACGGCTTTCAATATCTAAGATATTGTTATAAAAATCGGCAATTTTCTGCTCCTTTGTGCCTTTTTCCCACTTACCCGATGTAGCCTCTTTTATAATCTCGTTCACCTGTGCGGTGCTTTCGTCCTGCAAATCAAACAGAGTTCCCGCAAGCACACGCCCCGGCTTTATTTCAAGGGTGTTTAAGGCATCTCTATTAACTGACGCATAAAAATCGTCCTTTTCGTTTGTGCCGTAGAGCGCATACACACGCTGTATAAACAGCTTCATCTGCTCCTTTGTTACATTATCGTTCGGAGAAAAAATCCCCTCCGCCGTTCCGGCCGCAATCCCTGCGTCAAATACATCTTTAAGTTCCGTTTTTGCCCAATCGGGTATATCCGTAAAGCTTTCCTGCGGCAGTGCAACCCGCGCGTTGTGTCCTGTAGGCATCGGCAGCTTGCCGAATGCGCGTCCAAGCATTACAATTGCTTCCGCGCGGGTGACGCTTAAATCTTCGTGAAGCTCACCGTCATCGTAGCCCTTGATAATGTCGCTTTTTTGCACAGTCGGATTATAATCGTCAGCTGCCAAAAGCAGCATATCCGCCACCTCGCCGCGCGTTGCATACATATCGGCGGCAAACGCCGTATTTCCCAAAAGCATTGCCGCAGCCAATATTGCTGTTATAAGTTTTTTCAATTTCATGATGATTTCCTCCCGAATTTATCATTGATTATTCCTTATAAAGGACATATCTTCCCTCACTTTTAATTTACTGCGGATTTCTCGGAATAATGATGGCAGCTATAATATATGCAATAATACCGCTGCCGCCCAGTGCGCAAAACAGCACCCAGCCCAATCTAATCAGCGTTGGGTCCATGCAGAAATATTCTGCTATTCCTGCGCATACGCCGTCAAGCATTATGTTATTGTTTGATTTATATAATCGTTTTTCCATAATTATCATCTTCCTACTCATTCTGTTCTCCTTTTATAAATTATAAGCTCCGGGTCTGTACCGTTTTCGCCGTATTTGCTGACTATCAGAAAATCCTCTCCGGCAACCAATCCGTAACATTTGACAGTTTCACCGTCATTAAATTCACATTCTACCTGATTGCCTAAGTATATATCTTTATCGTCAAGCAGCTTAACGGCATTTTTGCCGGGCATCGGATACGCCAGATTAACAAACGCGCCGTTTAACGGAAACAGCTCATTGATTTTCGGCATACCCAAAATGTCAAGGGAGTTAAACTCCTCAATCAATTTTTCTTTAAATAAATTGTAACCGTCCGTCCCATCGGTGGTTATGTATTTAGCTATAAAGCATTGTTTGCCGAAAGGACAGCCCTTTGTTTGGGTGCAGCCCATGCATCCGTTGTTTTTGCCGTAACCGCAGTTATCGCAGTCGGCTCCGCATATTGATTTTTTCATGTTCATTTTCCTCCTGTAATATATTATTTCAAACTTTTGACGCCACCTGCGGGTCTTTGTTGTTTGAAATGGCACAGCAGATATGCTCCTGTTCCAAATTTTCCTGTGTTAATTTTATAAATTCCATAATACCCCTCCAATTTTTGATTTATATTATTATAGACAGCATATCCAGTTATCAAGGAATTTCATCTGTTCTTCCGTATGAAACCAGTGTTCTCCGTTTTCCATAACAGTAAGCGTTGCCTTGATTAGATTTGCAAATTCAGAAATGGTTTCATATGCCGTCAAGTTGTCTTTTTCTCCATACAGAATGTGAGTGGGAACAGTCCATGCAATAGGATGTTCTCTTACATAGCATAGATACTCCCACGAAAGAGTCTCGCCAAAATCCGTTTGAATTTCTTTTTTGCCGCAAAGTTCATCTTCCGTCACCTTTGCCCACATCATCATATCCGCAATCAGCTTTTCCATATTCACAATGGGAGAAATAAAGTATGCTTTCTCTATTCGTTTATCGGGCAAAGCATTCATTGATAAAAAAGCCCCTATGCTGTTTGCAATCAAAATAACAGAATCATATCCCTTGCTGTGCAAATCATAAAAACAAGAAAACTCGTTTTTCGCTTCCCATGGATTTTGCGATTTATAGTCAAAGCCAATAACATCACTTTCGGCAAAGAGATGCTGATAATGCTCTGCTTCCTCCGCACTGCCGCCTTTGCCGTGTACATATATGACTAAACGTTTCATTCTTTACCTCTTTTTCCCTTATACCGAATACCGATTGCAATTACAAATATAACTGCTTACTTTCTTAAATACTTTGCTGTTATGGTTGTGCCGTTTTCAATCATTTCTTTCGGCGTTCCCGTAAATACAACTTCGCCGCCTTTTGTACCGGCGAGCGGTCCCATGTCGATAACCTCATCCGCAATGCTTATGATGTCCTTATCATGTTCAACAACAAGTACGGTATTGCCTTTATCACGCAGGCTCTTTAAAAGTCTTGCCATTCTGTGTACGTCTCTCGGATGCATTCCGGTGCTGGGCTCATCAAATATGTAAATCATTCCGCAAAGGGAACTTCCCATATATCTTACAAGTTTAAGCCTTTGCGCCTCACCGCCCGAAAGTGTGGAGCTTTCTCTGTTCATAAAAAGATATGGAAGTCCTATGTCTATCATACGGTCAAGGGATGCTTTGAGCTGCGTAACTATGGTGGCCGCTCTCTCGTCATTTATCTTGTCAAGCTCTAACCTTAGCTTTGAAAACTCCATTTCGCACATATCATTTATATTAAATCCGTTGATTTTGCAGGAAAGCGCAGCCCCGTTAAGACGCTTTCCCTTGCAATCGGGACATTCACGCTCATATAGGAATTTTGCGATTTTCTTTAATGTATAGTCAGTCTGCTCCTCTGCACCTTTCATCAGAACAAGCCGCTTAATCTACGCTTGCAAAAGCTTTTTTCTTTGCAGTGGGGACATTTTAAATATTTTCTTGTAATCGTATGCGCTCCCCAAACATACTCTCCGAGTGTCGGCTTGAATGTGCGGCCGCACTTTTTACATTCATACACTCCCGCGCCGTAATCAAGCAATATTGCCGCCGCCAATGCGATGATAAATGTAATGCTGCTTAAAACCACAAGCAAAACCGCCCAGTCAATCGGGAAAAATTCAAACAATGCCGCACTTATCATAATCAAAATAAGAGATATAAGCAGTATACATACCGATAAAAGAACATTTGCCATGTTTTTCATTTTACATCAACTCCTCCGAATATGCACGAACCGTTTAAATAAACGGTATATTGATTGTCCTTTGAATTTTGGTGTTTTTTATCGTCAATGCCGCCGAAAAAGGAATTGGAATTTACCTTTATATTTACATTATCGGGAAGAAGAATATCCGTCCCTCCGAAAACACAGCAGACATTTATGACGGCATCGTTTTCAAAAACTGCGTTTCTTAAATCGCATTTTATTCCGCCGAACACCGCGGTAAGCTCTGCACCCTTGAATATTTCATTACTGATATTTTATTACATTCGGCATGGAATTTATAGGCAGATTTTTCAGAAAAATGTGTCAGAATTATAGTTTCTTTCCGTCCAAGAACTCCCGCCGAAACTGCGAGGGTGTAACACCCTCCGTCTTTTTAAACACCTTTGTAAAAACTCTGTAATCGCTATATCCCGCATATGCTGATATTTCGGTTACGGAAAGAGCGGTTGAAAGCAGTAGTTTTTTTGCCTTTTCTATTCGTATGTTTGTAAGATATGCCAAAAACCCCACACCTATTTCGTTTTTAAAAAGTCCATGAAGAAGGCTGTTTTCAATAATCGGCTGCAAAATGAAATTCGGCACCAACGCATCATCTAAATCGGGATCAATGTCACAGTTATATTTTAGGCTGGGATAGCGGCAGTACATCAGCTCCATATATGCATCCGAAAGCTCCGTTTCATCCTCCAACGCGGTCATCTGCTTATCCGTTTTAATGCTCAGCCGAAAAAAGTCCGATAACCGCATCAGCAAATCAGCCGTTTTTTTATCACCGCCCAGCTGTGCCTGAATACGGATTGTATCAAGGGTATTATACAGAAAGTGAGGATTTACCTGACTTTTTAGATACAGCATTGACATTTTCTGTTCCGTAAGCTCCGCGCGAAGTATGTCGGGATTTTCCAGGGTTAAATAAAAGGCAAGCGTCATCAGGGTAATTCCCATACCGGAAATCAGCCAGGTGGGATTTATTGCCTGCAAAATTGAAACGATACCCTCAATTATAAGCGCCACACCGATTGCCGCTTTCTTTTTCCTGTCAATTTGTCTGCGGTTTTTAAGCAGCAGCCATAAACACAGAAGCAAATAAAACGCAGTGCTTACATAGCAGACAGATACATGAATACCATCCGAATAATTCCCCTTTTCCGTAACCGCATAATGTACCGGCAAAATCCATGCCCCAAGCTCTGCCAAAATCAAATAAATCCTTGCCGCAAGATGAAAGCGTACCGGCTTTTTTGTTTCCTCCTCAACCAAAATGGATATGTATCTGTAGAAAAGATAAACAACAATCGGCATTGTTCCGATAAACAGCCTGTGCAGAATTTCATTTAAAAACGGCCATACGGTTTCCAAGTGGTTTACCGTATAAACGGTTGCGGCATCAAATGCAAGATGCAGCGGCGTTATAATCAGCAATGCCGAAAAGGTTTCATGAAGGGGCGTATTTCTTCTGCCTGCGCTAAAATATATAAATGCCACGAAAACCAAAACCAAAATTAAGGCTATTTCCATTCTCATCATATGCGTTCACTTCCTTGTCATGTATTATATACGAAGTCTTATATATATGCAAAAACGGTCTTGTCAAAGTAAGACCGTATTGCTTTTTACAGATATTCGCTCATGATTTTTATTATTTCCTCGGCGTGTTCGCCGGGCGTTTTTGAGTTTGTAACCACTACCTTTTTATCGCAGTTTTCATAAAACGCCTTGCGCATAATAAACCGTTCTCTTATTTCCTCAATACTGCTGTTTTTCATAAGCGGTCTGGTTGCCGCCGCTCTTTCTATTCTCTCCCTGATGGTTTCAAAGTCCGGCGCAAGGTTTATGATAATCCCGTTTTGCCTCAAAGCATCTATGTTGGCTCTGTTTAAAACCACACCGCCGCCGGTGGAAATAACGGCTCTGTCCTCCTTTGCCGCTTTCTTCACCACCTCATGCTCTAAGCTTCTGAAATATTCCTCACCGTATTTTTCAAACAGCTCGTTTATCGTTGTGCCTTCGTTTCTTTCAATACACTCATCAGTGTCGATAAGCTTATAGTCCAGCTTCTTTGCAAGGATTTTGCTTATTTCGGTTTTTCCGCTTGCCATAAATCCGGTTAATACTATGTTCATCTGCCAAACACCTCTTTTTTTATTGCTTCTCCCATGTCCTCGGGCAGCTTCGTTTCCGTAAAAAGCTCGTAAGCAATTATACCCTGGTATATGAGCATTCCCAAGCCGTTTAACACCCTTGCTCCGCGCTCCCGAGCGCATTTTAAAAACCTTGTCCTGTCCGGGTTATATATCATGTCTACTACGGAGGTGTTTTCGTCTATGAACGACAAATCCTTTATTCTTTCTATCTGATCCGTTGGCAGAACGTCCGTCTGCGGCTCCATGCCCGCCGATGTGGTGTTCATAACGAAATCAAAATGCTCGTCCTCAATCTCCGTTTGTATCCTGTAACCCATCTGCTCATATATCGCCTGTCCAAGTTCCTCTGCCCTTGCCTGTGTTCTGTTCACCACCGTCACCGACAGCGGTTCCTCCTGTATAAAGCGCATCAGCACAGGCTTTACCACGCCTCCCGCGCCTATAACAAGCAATTTTTTGCCGCGTATCTCCATTCCTGCCCTAAGAATGGACATATACAAGCCGTCCGCGTCCGTATTATATCCCCAAAGCTCTCCGTTACGGTTTACAACCGTATTCACCGAACCCAAAAGCCTTGCCCTGTCGGATATGACATCCAAATACTGCATTACCTCGACCTTATGGGGTGCCGTAACGTTCACGCCTCTTATTCCCAATGCTCTTATTCCCGCGATTGCCGCGCCGAGCTCTTCTTTTTTTACATGCCATGCCGAATATATGTAATCGTTATGCATTCTTTGCGATATGAAATTATGCATCTGCGGCGAGAAGCTGTGCTCAATCGGATCGCCGATTATTCCAAGCTGCTTTGTGTGCGAAGTAATGTCAAACATAATACCAATCTCCTTTTACTACATTATATCACAAAAGCCGCATTTAGTAAAGAACAAATACGGCTTTTATGTTGATTATTTTTTCACAGCGTCATATGCCTTTTTAAAGGACAGTTCCTGGCTGTTTATTTTCTTTGCTCCGCGCTTGGTTTCCTGCTTCTTGTAGGCTGCGTCCGGCTGCATTATTCTCGCCTTTACGTTATCCTTTAACAGCAGGTTGAATATTTCCGTAACACGCTTTTTTATATCCTTTGAATAAACCGGAGCCGCAACCTCCACACGTCTTAGGAGATTTCTCGTCATAAAGTCGGCAGAGCCGATATACACCTTTGCGTCCGCGTCCTTTCCGAATATGAAAATTCTCGAATGTTCAAGGTAACGTCCCACAATACTGCGTATGGTTATGTTTTCCGAGCAGCCCTTCATGCCGCTGACAAGACAGCTTATACCGCGTATCACAAGCTCCGTCTTAACTCCCGCCTTTGATGCCTCCACAAGCTTATCGATAACATCCTTACTTGTTAAGGAGTTAATCTTTATGCCTATATATCCGTTGCTGCCCTTGGCGATTTCTTGGTCTATAAGCTCTAAAATATTGTCAAGGAAGCAGTCCGGTGCCACAAGCAGGTGCTTTACATCGCCCTTTGCCACCGTTTCGCCCAAAAACAGCGTGTCAAAGACCTTTGCCGCGTCGGCACCTATCTCCGTATCGGCAGTCATCAGCGATAAATCCGTATAAAGCTCCGAGGTCTTTTCATTGTAGTTTCCCGTTCCTATCTGGGTAATGTATTTGACCTTGTTGTTTTCCCTTTTCGTGATAAGGCACAGCTTTGAATGTACCTTATACCCTTCCAGTCCGTAAATAACGCGGCAGCCCGCGTCCTCCAGCATACGCGACCATTCTATATTGCTTTCCTCGTCAAATCTTGCCTTCAGTTCCACAAGCACTGACACGTCCTTGCCGTTTTCCGCCGCCTCGCAAAGGGCGTCAACTATCTTGCTGTTTGAAGCAAGGCGGTAAAGGGTCATTTTTATGGACACCACATCCGGGTCCTCGCTTGCTTCATAGAGCATATTAAGGAACGGACGTATGCTTTCATAGGGATATGAAAGCAGTATATCCCCCTCCTCTATCTGCTCAAGCATTGGGCGCTTCTCGTCTACAGACGCGCTCTTTTGCGGAACAAGACGGTTGTATACCAGCTTGGGATTACCTCTTAACTGATTTTTTATCTCAGATATAAAGGATAAGTCCATGGGCATAAACGAGTAGAATATCTGATTTTCATTTGCGTCAAGATAATGGCACAGCTCATATACCAGCTCCTGCTCCACACAGTTTGACAGCTCCACTCTTACGGGTGCAAGGCGGTTTCGCCGCTGCAAAAGCTCCGTCATTTCCTCCGCATAATCGTCCACATCCGTTATCGACTCATACAGCGCTTCCTCGGCATCAAGCTCCGCGCTTCTTGTAACTCTTACAAGAGCGCTGCTTATGATTGTATACTTTTTAAATATTTCCGGCATATAATGCAGAATAACATTCTCCACCGTTACATATGAGTTTTCGCTTTCGGGAAGCTTTACCAGTCTTGAAAGCACATTTGTGCAGGGAACAATGCCTATGCGCCTGTTTCCGTTTTTGGACTGCATCAAAGCCACCGCGAAAATCTCCTTGCCCCCGAAAAACGGGAACGGCTGCTTCTTGCCCACCGTCTGCGGCGACAGAAACGGTCTTAGCGCGCTGTGAAAATATTCGGTCATTGCCGAGAGTTGCGCACCTCTTACAGACGAAAATTCCACTATCTTCACGCCCTGGCGCGCAACGCGCTTCATTAAATCCGTATAAACCTCCTCCGCCTGCTTTGACAGACGGCGCACTTCCTTAAATATAAGCTTTATCTGTTCCTCGCTTGTCAGATTTGTCTTATTTTCCTTGATTTTTTCCTTCATCATCAGCTGTCCGTACAACGAACCGACTCTTACCATGAAAAACTCATCAAGATTTGTCTTGAATATATTCAAAAAATTTAATCTTTCCAGGAGCGGAACGCAACTGTCCCGCGCTTCCTCCAATACACGTTTATTGAACTTCAGCCACGACAATTCTCTGTTATCATAGTACTTATACATCTGTAAACCTCCCAAATTTAATATGCTTAATTACCAAAGCAAATTCCGAGACTTTTTGCCTCCGCGATAATGGAGCTTTCCTCCTCCACCGTTTTTAATTTTCCCGCAACCTCACAAAGCGCAAGCTTAGTAATTTCCGTATTTTTGTAAATTACCATATTTCCGTAATCCTTATTAAGCACCAGCTCTGCCGCCGCCGCACCCAAACGGCTTGTAAGTACCCGGTCATAGGCACAGGGCGCGCCGCCGCGCTGAGTATGTCCCAGAACTGTTGCATAGGTTTCTTTGTCCGTAAGCTCTTTTAATTTTGCCGCCGCTCTTACGGCCGATGAGGGCGCACTCTTTAGGTACGCTTTTCGCTCCTTTTTATCCAAAGCCGCCTCCTCTTTTGAGAGCGCACCCTCCGCAACAGCTATAACCGCATATTTTTTATTCTTTATGCTGTCGGCTATTTTTTTAATGTCATAGGGTATTTCGGGAATGAGGATCGCGTCCGCTCCCGCCGCCATTCCGGCATACAGCGCAAGCCACCCTACCTTATGTCCCATTATTTCAACGAAAAATACTCTGCCGTGGGATTTTGCGGTGGTGCGTATTCTCATAACCGCCTCCTGCGCCGCGTCAACCGCGCTCCAAAATCCGAAGCTCACATCAGTACCCCATACATCGTTATCTATTGTTTTGGGCATTGCGACCACGTTTAAGCCCTCGCGGCTTAGACGCTCGGCGGTTTTGCTTGTACCGTTTCCGCCGAGAATTACAAGGCAGTCAAGCTTAAGCTTTTCATAGGTTTCCTTCATTGCCCCAACCTTTTGTGTTCCGTTCTCGTCGGGACGGTCAAGCTGCTTAAAGGGTGTTCTTGACGTACCAAGCACCGTACCGCCCTCAAACATCAGTCCGTCAAGGGTTTCTTCCGTTATATTGATATACCTGTTATACATCAGTCCTCTGTACCCGTCCAGAAAACCGAATATTTTCACTTCCCTGCCGCTATTAAAAAGCGCCCTGCACACGCTGTATATTGCCGGGTTAAGCGCCTGACAGTCACCGCCGCTTGTTAATATTCCAACCTTAATCATAGTTTTCCTCCGATTTTATTCTTATATATATAATACACTAATTTTTAAAATATTTCAATAGTTTTTTGGTAAAATTTTTGTAAAGTTTTGACGTTTTTTAGATAAAAAAGCGTTAAAACGCATCAACCCCCTAACCCCCAATCTTGGGGGCAAAGCGGTACGCTTTTTTTGAACAAGCAAAATTGCTCACTCAAAACGAGCAATTTCCTATGTTATAATAAAATCAGGCACAGATTTACCGCGCCTGATTTTTTATTATCTCATAAGAAATTCATTTACCGCGTCCGCGGCACGTCTGCCCTCGCGCATTGCCCAAACCACAAGGCTCTGACCTCTGCGGCAGTCGCCCGCCGCAAACACACCTCTTAAGGTGGTTTTATAATCCTCCTCGGACGCCTTTACATTGCTTCTTTGATCCGTTGCAAGGGTAAGCTGATTAAGCAGCTTCTGATCCGGGCCCAAAAATCCCATTGCTATTAGCACCAATTCGCAGGGTCTTACCTGCTCCGTACCCTCTATTGGCTTGGGATATGACGCTCCGTTTTCGCCCTTCACCCATTCAACCTGAACAGTGTGAACAGCCTTTACTCTGCCCATATCGTCACCCTCGATTTTGGTGATTGTGGTAAAATACTCCCTGGGGTCTTTGCCGAACTTCTCTATCGCTTCCTCCTGTCCGTAGTCGGTCTTTTTGACTCTGGGCCACTCCGGCCACGGGTTTGAGGGCAGTCTGTCAACGGGAAGCTCACCCATAATTTCAAGCTGCGTAACGCTCTTGCAACCATGTCTTATGGAGGTACCGACACAGTCCGTACCCGTATCGCCGCCGCCTACCACTATAACGTTTTTGTCCTTTGCGCTTATATACTTTCTGTCCTTAAGCTTTGAGTCCAAAAGGCTCTTTGTGTTTTGGCTTAAAAAGTCCACCGCATAATGCACTCCCTTTAAAGCTGCACCCTCAACCTTTAATGGTCTGGGAGTTGTGGCGCCGGTGCAGAGTACTACCGCGTCAAACTCGTTTACAAGCTTTGCCGCCGAGTAGTTCTCGCCTATTTCGGTATTTAACTTAAACACTATTCCCTCTTTTTCCAAAAGCTTAACCCGTCTTTCCACTATGCCCTTGTCAAGCTTCATATTGGGTATTCCGTACATGAGCAGTCCGCCCGCTCTGTCGGCTCTTTCAAATACGGTTACTCTGTGTCCCATCTGATTAAGCTGATCCGCGCAGGCAAGCCCCGCCGGGCCGCTGCCCACCACAGCAACCCGCTTTTCCGTTGACTTCTGCGGCACTCTCGGCTTTACCTTGCCCTGGGCAAACATGGTGTCTATTATATGACACTCGATATTTTTAACCGTTACGGCAGGGTCATGCATTCCGCAGGTACAGGAGCCCTCGCAAAGCGCCGGACATACTCTTCCCGTAAATTCCGGGAAATTGCTTGTAAGGGACAGTCTTTTATATGCCTCCTCAATATTACCCCGGTAAACAAGATCGTTCCATTCGGGAATAAGATTGTTTAAAGGACAGCCTATAGAAGTTCTGCCTATTGTCTGTCCCGTATGGCAGAAGGGTACGCCGCAATCCATGCAGCGCGCCGCCTGGGTTTTTAAGGCGTCAAGGTCATCATGCGTATGAAATTCGTCCCAGTCCTTCATTCTTTCCGAAGGCGGTCTGTCCTTCGGAAGCTTTCTTTCATATTCTAAAAATCCGGTTGGTTTTCCCATTATTCTCTCCTCCCTATGCCGATACCTTTTTGCCTGTTACATTCTCAAACGCTATGAGCATTGCGGTATCTCTGTCGGTACCCTTTTCCAGCTCCTCGTCAAGTATGGTAACTACCTTTTTGTAATCATTCGGAATTACCTTGGCAAATTTTTTGCTTTCGTTCTTGAAATCGTCAAGTATTGCCTTTGCCTTATCCGAGCCGGTGTATTCGTAATGCTTTTGAAGCATTTCCTTTAATACTGTGCAGTCCTTTTTGGACAGCTTCTCAATTCCTACCATGCCCATGTTGCAGTTCTTTTCAAGATTTTTTCCTTCATCGTAAACATATGCCACTCCGCCGGACATACCCGCCGCAAAGTTTCTGCCGGTTTCTCCGATTATGGCAACGCAGCCGCCGGTCATGTACTCGCAGCCATGGTCGCCCACGCCCTCGACAACTGCCTTTATTCCTGAATTTCTTACGCAGAAGCGTTCGCCCGCTATACCGCGGATATACGCCTCGCCCTTAATCGCACCGTAGAATGCCACATTGCCTATAATAACGTTCTTTGACGGGTCAAACACCGAGTCCTCAGGCGGAACGACTATAAGCTTTCCGCCCGAAAGTCCCTTGCCTATATAATCGTTCGAGTCGCCCGACAGCCGCATGGTAACGCCCGGAGCCAAAAATGCACCGAAGCTCTGTCCCGCACTGCCCACGAAATCAAGGGTTATTGTATCCTCCGCAAGTCCCTCTTCGCCGTATTTTCTGGCAATCTCCGAGGAAAGGATTGTTCCCGTTACGCGGTTTATATTGGTAATTTCAAGCTTTGCTTCCACTCTCTTTTGGTTCTCTATCGCCGGCTTGCAGAGATTTAAAAGCGAAATCATGTCAAGAGTTTTTGAAAGCTCATGGTCCTGATCAACGTTATGATAACGCTCATAATCGTTTGAGCATATCTTGGGCTGATACAGAAGTGATGACAAATCAACCTGCTTTGCCTTCCAGTTGTCCTCAATCTTCTTCTGGGACAGCTTTTCAACATGACCTATCATTTCGTCAACTGTTCTGACGCCTATCTTTGCCATCCACTCTCTCAAATCCTGAGCGATGAATTTCATAAAGTTCTCAACATATTCCGGCTTGCCCGCAAAGCGTTTTCTCAGCTTGGGGTTTTGGGTTGCAACTCCCACCGGGCAGGTATCGAGATTACATACTCTCATCATAACACAGCCTATGGAGATAAGCGGACCTGTGGCAAAGCCGTATTCCTCCGCACCCAGAAGCGCCGCAACCGCAACATCGCGCCCGGTAAGCAGCTTTCCGTCGGTTTCTATAACAACTCTGTTTCTCAGATTGTTCATCAAAAGTGCCTGATGAGTTTCGGCAACTCCCAGTTCCCAGGGAAGTCCCGCATGGCGCACACTCGTTCTGGGTGCCGCGCCCGTCCCGCCGTCATAGCCGGAAACGAGAATAACATCGGCTCTGCCCTTGGCAACACCTACGGCAATTGTTCCCACGCCTGCCTCCGAAACAAGCTTTACTGTAACTCTCGCGTCCCTGTTGGCGTTCTTCAAGTCATGTATAAGCTGTGCCAAATCCTCTATGGAGTATATGTCATGGTGCGGAGGGGGTGAAATAAGTCCCACGCCCGGTGTTGAGTGTCTTGCCTTTGCAATCCAGGGATACACCTTTCCGCCGGGCAGATGTCCGCCCTCGCCGGGCTTTGCGCCCTGCGCCATTTTAATCTGTATTTCCTTTGCCTGGTTAAGATAATGGATATGCACTCCGAAACGTCCCGACGCAACCTGCTTTATTGCGCTCGAACGGGAATCTCCGTTTTCATCGGGGATATATCTGTCGGGTGTTTCGCCGCCCTCACCGCTGTTGGACTTGCCGCCCAAGCGGTTCATGGCAATCGCCATACACTCGTGGGCTTCCTTGCTGATAGAGCCGTAGGACATGGCACCGGTTTTAAAGCGCTTTACAATGCTTTCCACGCTTTCCACCTGTTCTATCGCTATGGGCTTATCAATTGTCTTTATATCCAACATTCCGCGTATTGTACACTGCTTTTGATTATGGGCGTCCATTTCGCGGGCATATTCCTTATACAGCTTGTAATCTCCCGTACGGCAAGCAGTTTGCAGCTTGTAGATGGAAATGGGGTTAAACATATGGTACTCGCCGTTTGCTCTCCACTTCAAATCTCCGCCTGTTCTTAATGATTTCTGTCCCGAAACCTTATCAAAGGCCAGGTTCATCCGAAGCATTACCTCTTTTTCTATCTCCTCAAGACCTATGCCGCCAATTCTTGTGGTTGTTCCCGTAAAGTATTTGTCAACCACCGATTCCTTAATTCCCAAAGCCTCGAAAATCTGAGCGCCCTGATAGGACTGGATTGTGGAAATACCCATTTTGGACATAACCTTTACAATTCCGTCCGTACACGCCTTTTTATAGTTTGCAAGCGCCGTATCATAATCAAGGTCGATAAGTCCGTTATCCACAAGCTCTCTTACGCTTTCATATGCCAAATACGGATTTACGCCGTTTGCGCCGTAGCCTATTAAGCAGGCAAAATGATGGATTTCTCTGGGCTCGCCTGTTTCAAGCACAATAGAAACCTTCATTCTCGTTCCGCGTCTTATCAAATGATGATGCAGAGCAGAGGAAACCAAAAGCGCCGGTATGGGTGCCTTTGTCTTGGTAACTCCCTTATCCGAAAGGATAATTATATTATATCCGTTTTCTATTGCAATGTCCGCCGCCATGCAGATATTCTCTATGGCGTCCTCCATGTCATGCTCCATCTTTGTGGAGAACAGCGCCGGAATTGTTATGCTCTTAAATCCCTCAAGGTCGATATTTCTAAGCTTTTGAAGCTCCTCATCGGTAAGTATCGGGCTTAATGCTCTTACCTTGCGGCAGTTAAGCTCCGAGGAGGTCAAAAGATTTTGCTCACAGCCGAAAAGCGCATAAGTCGAGGTTACTATCTTCTCTCTTATAGCGTCAATGGGCGGGTTTGTAACCTGGGCAAAAAGCTGCTTGAAATAGCTATAGAGCATCTGCGGCTTTTCAGATAGCACCGCTAAGGGCACATCGGTACCCATTGCGCCTATGGGGTCGGTAACCTTTGTGGCAATTTCCTTGATTGTGGTGTTTACGTCCTCCCATGTGTAGCCAAATGCCTTTTGCAGCGTCAAAAGCGGCAGAGGTGTTTCGCTGTTTTCGCGGTTTACAAACATATTCTCCATTTCGATTGTGGTCTTTGCCATCAAATCCGAATATATTCCCACCGATTTCGCCTTGATTGCTTCTATAAGGTCATGCCAGCTGTCGCCGCGCTTTGAGGTTCTTGCACTCAAGTCTTCAATATCCACAAGTGTTTTGTCAACCCATTCTCCGTAGGGCTTGTAGGTTGCTTCCTTTTCCTTGATTTCCTCATCGCTTATAATTCTTCCCTTTACGGTGTCTATAAGCAGCATTTTTCCCGGATGCAGTCTTTCCTTCTTTATAATCTTTGAATTGTCCACATCGGTAACGCCCACCTCAGATGAAAGAATAATCATATCGTCCGAGGTTACATAGTAGCGTGCAGGTCTTAAGCCGTTTCTGTCAAGGGTTGCGCCCACATAACGTCCGTCCGTAAAGGCAACCGCCGCCGGACCGTCCCAAGGCTCGGTTACGCAGGAATGATACTCGTAGAACTTTCTCATTTCCGGCTGCATATCCTTGTTGTTCTCCCAGGGTTCGGGAATGGTCATCATAACCGCTCTTGGCAGACTAAAGCCCGACAGGTGCAGAAACTGCAAATAGTTATCGAGCATTGCCGAGTCCGAGCCGTCCTCGTTGATTACCGGGAGAATTTTCTCCATATCGTTTTCAAATTCAGGTGTACCAAACATATGCTCTCTTGCCTTAACCCAGTTCACATTGCCCCTTATGGTATTTATCTCTCCGTTATGGATTATATACCTGTTGGGGTGGGCTCTTTCCCAGCTTGGGAAGGTGTTGGTCGAAAAACGCGAATGCACAAGGGCAATCGCCGTTTTCATGTCCACATCCCTTAAATCCAGATAGAATGTATTTACCTGGTCCGGAGTAAGCATACCCTTGTATACAAGCGTCCTTGACGAGAAGGAGGCAAAATAGAAGTAATTGTCCATTCCGCTCTTTCTTATTTCCTTTTCGGCAATCTTTAAGATTACATACAGTCTTCTTTCAAAATCGTCCGAGGAAAGCTCCGGCGAGGACTTGCCCACAAACAGCTGTACAATATAGGGCATTGCCTCATAGGCGGTTTTTCCGATACATTCCTTGTAAACGGGAACGTGCCTTATGCCGAGAAGCTTTTGTCCCTCTCTTGCGATAATTTCCTTCATTTTTTCAAGGCTTGCGGCTCTTGTTTCCTTATCCGGCGACAAAAACAGCATTCCCACGCCGTACTCGCCCTTTTCGGGAAGCTCTATGCCCTCGTTTCTGCACACCTTTTGCATAAAGGTGTGGGGCATCTGAATAAGTATTCCCGCACCGTCGCCGGTATCCGGCTCAGAGCCTACGCCGCCGCGGTGGGCAAGATTTCTAAGTATCTGAATACCCTGGTTTATAATATCATGGGAAGCATTTCCCTTTATGTTGGCAATAAAGCCTATACCGCAGGCGTCATGCTCAAACTGCGGGTCGTAAAGACCCTGCTTTTTTGGCAAACCGTTATATTCCATATTTCTTCATCCTTTCCTTCAGTCCCGACTGACGAGAACCGCTTTAATCTTCTCCATTGCCTTTTGGGTGTTTTCCTTTGTATTAAATGCGGTGAGTCTTACATAGCCCTCGCCGCTGGGTCCGAATCCCGCGCCCGGCGTGGTCGCAACTCCCGCTTCCTCAAGAAGCTTGTCGAAAAACTCCCAGGACTTCATGCCTGAGGGTGCCTTTGCCCAGATATAGGGAGCATTGTCCCCGCCGAAAACCTCAAGTCCCGCTTCGGCAAGCGAGCTTTTTATAATCCTTGCATTTTCAAGGTAATAGGCAATGGTTTCCTTTGTCTGCTTTTGTCCCTCCTGTGAGTATACGGCGGCAGCCGCCTTTTGAATAACATAGGGAACTCCGTTGAATTTAGTACACTGACGTCTGTTCCAAAGAGCGTTAAGCGCCGTTCCCTCAACAACAAGCGCCTTGGGGACAACAGTGTACGCGCATCTTGTACCGGTAAAGCCGGCAGTTTTTGAAAAGCTTCTGAATTCTATGGCAACCTCCTTTGCCCCCTCAATCTCATATATGGAATGAGGAACCTCCGGGTCGGTTATAAACGCTTCATATGCGCTGTCGTAAAGAATAACGGAGCCGTTTTCCTTGGCGTACTCCACCCATGCCTTAAGCTGTTCCCTTGTGGCTGCAACGCCTGTGGGGGTGTTGGGGAAGCACAGATATATCATGTCTACCCTTTCCTTGGGAAGCTCCGGCGTAAAGCCGTTTTCCTCGGTACAGGGCATATAATACAGATTTGACCAATGCTCGTCAATAAATTCTCCGGCTCTGCCCGCCATTGCGTTTGTGTCCACATATACGGGATAAACCGGGTCGCATACGGCAACCTTATTGTCTGTGGAGAAAATATCTCCGATATTTCCGCAGTCGGATTTTGCTCCGTCGGATACGAAAATTTCGTCCGCTTCAATGTCTATGCCCCTTGCCTTGTAGTCATGCTCTACTATAAGGCTTCTTAAAAAGCCATAGCCCTGCTCCGGACCGTATCCGCGAAAGCCCTCGGCAGTACCCATTTCGTCAACCGCCTTATGCATTGCTTCGATAACCGCCGGCGCAAGCGGCTTTGTAACATCGCCTATGCTCATTTTGATTACTTCCCTGCCCGGATTTGCCTCCTGGTATGCGGCAATCTTTTTTGCAACCGTAGAGAAGAGATAGCTGCCCGGCAGCTTTAAATAATTATCATTGATTTTAGCCATTTTTCAAATTCCTTTCTGCTGTAAATATATTTGTACATGAGAATTTCTCTCATTTAAAATTTACCCTGTTCATACTGTTATCGTACCGTCAAAAACGAATTTTGCCGGGCCGGTCATATAGACCTTGTTTTCCGATTTATCCCATCTTATGTTAAGAGTTCCGCCCAAAAGCACCAAATCCGCCTCATCGTCCACAAGTCCCGACAAATTTGCCGCAACCATGGTCGCGCAGGCTCCCGTACCGCAGGCGAGGGTTTCGCAGGCACCGCGCTCCCAAACACGCATTTTTATGGTATGTCTGTCAACAATCTGTGCAAACTCCGTATTTATCCTTTTGGGAAACAGCGGATGGTTTTCAAACTTGGGTCCGATTTTTTCTATATCTATGCTGTTTGTATCCTCCACATATGTTACAGCATGGGGATTGCCCATGGAAACGCCGGTAACCTTATATTCTTTTCCCAAAACCGTCACAGGCTGTTCAATAAACCGGTCAAGGCCGCTGTCTATGGGGATTTTTGCCGGGTCAAGCTCCGGAGTACCCATGTTCACGCATACAGTTTCAACCTCGCCCTTATCGTTAAGATTTAGCTTTAATATTTTTATTCCCGCAAGGGTTTCTAAGGTTATCTCGGTCTTATCCGTAAGTCCCCGGTCATGCACATACTTTCCCACGCATCTTGTGGCGTTGCCGCACATTTCCGCCTGTGTACCGTCGCTGTTGTACATATCCATTCTAAAATCCGCAACCTCCGACGGGCATATAAGCACCAAGCCGTCCGAGCCTATGCCGAAATGCCTGTCGCTTACAATCCTTGCCGTTTCGTTTATATTTTCGATTTTCTCCTTGAAGCAGTTTACATAAATATAATCATTGCCCGCTCCGTGCATTTTTGTAAAGTTAAAGGTCTGCATAAATATTCTCCTATATGTGTAATATCATTCTTGCCATATCAATGAATTTTGAGCCGGTGTCCATGCTTCGCTTCTGTATGAAGCGGTGCGCCTGTTCCTCGGTCATGCAGTGCTTTTCCATAAGATACAGCTTTGCTTTTTCAATAATTTTTTGGTCCTCCCCGGAACGCTTCGTTGATGAACGCTTATGAACAACGCCCAGAAAGATTTCTATGGAGGATATGAGATTTTGCCTGTTTACCGGCAGCGGCAGCACGAATATATCCTCATTTTCTATAAGGCTCTGCTTTTCCGCCTTTACTATCGACATAAGCTTCTGTGACGGGAACAAATCCTCATATATATCATCCGCGACAAATTCGCCTATCTTATATCCCATTATTACCAGCAGCTCATCCTGATTTGCCAAAATACGCAGCAGCTCATCCCTGGAATGGCTGATGTAGCTTACTTCATATCCGCTGCCGTCCAATATGTGTTTTATCTTCCGAGCCGTTTCGTCATTGGAGAAAGCCAAGACTATACGTTCCACAGCCAATCCCCCCTTACCGCGTACTTAACAGGTCAATAGTTTATAAGATAATTATCCAGCTCCCACTGACTTATGGTCTTTCTGTACGCGTCATATTCCCCGCGCTTTGCACTAAGATAAATATCCCTGAACTCCTTTCCCAAAAGCTCCTCGATAAGCTCGGATTTTTGTGCAATATTTATCGCTTCGTTAAGGCTTATGGGCAGGCTCTTTATGCCTAAAGCCTCGCGCTCGGCGGCGCTTAAATTATAGATATTTACGTCAATACTCGGCGGAAGCTCTATATTGTCCTCAATCCCCTTCATTCCCGCCTTAAGACACGCCGCAAGTGCAAGATACGGATTTGCGGTCGGGTCGGGGGAACGGTATTCAATCCTCGCATGATTTCCGTCCTTAAACGCCGGTACCCGCACAAGCAGGCTTCTGTTTGTTTCCGACCAGGAAATATAGCAGGGAGCCTCATAGCCCGGTATAAATCTGCGGTAGGAATTTACCGTCGGGTTTGTCAGGCAGGCAATGTCGGGAGTGTATTTTAAAAGTCCCGCAATGAATTTATACGCTGTGTCCGAAAGACCTCTCGGGTCATTTTCATCATAAAACACATTTTTCCCGCCTTTTGACAGCGACATTGTAAGATGCATACCGCTGCCCGGCTCGTCTGAGAAGGGCTTCGGCATAAAGGTGGCATGCAGTCCGTTTCTCATGGCAATGCTCTTTACAACCGTTTTAAATGTAGTAATTCTGTCGGCGGTTGTGAGGGCATTGTCATATTTAAACACGATCTCATGCTGTCCCCTGGACATCTCATGATGCGATGCCTCAACCGTATAGCCCATTTCCTCAAGGGTTAAGCAAATGTCCCGGCGGCAGTTTTCGCCGTGGTCTATGGGTGCTATGTCAAAGTATGTGGCATTATCGTGAGGTGTGGGAATGGGATTTCCCTCATCGTCAGTTTTAAACAGGAAGAATTCACATTCCGGTCCCACTTTAAACTCATAGCCCTTTTCCTTAGCCTCCTCCAAAACACGCTTTAAAATCAAACGTGGGTCATTTGAAAGCGGCTCGCCGTTTCGTTTATATACATTGCATATAAGCCTTGCAACCTTTCCTTGGTGGGGACGCCAGGGGAATATGGTAAAGGTATCCGGGTCGGGATAGAGGTACAAATCGCTGTCCTCGATATTGACAAAACCCTTTATCGCCGAACCGTCAAACATACACTCATTATTCAAGGCATCACCGAGCCTTGAGCTTGTTATGGCAATATTTCTCAAATGACCGAGCATGTCGGTAAACTGAAGTCTTATAAATCTGACATCCTCCTGAGCCGCCAGCTCAATAATATCCTGCTTTTTGGCCATCATAAATCCTTCCTTCCGTTTAAATTATTCTTAATACGCCGTCAAAATTCTCTGTTTTTTCTAAAAAAAGAGGCACTTCACCCTTGGAAGCGCCTTTGCTCCTTATATGATACCACACATTAAAAAGTTTGTCAAGACTAAAACTTTGTATAATCCGAAGAATTTTTTTCATTTTTGTGCAAAGTATTTGTCAATTTTTCGTTTTTCCCTGTTTTTTACAAAAAAATCCGCTCACCAAACAACCGTAATTTACATATGATATAGCATGATTATTAAACCAAGTGAGGTGTACTCTGATGTTTTGGACTGTTTCTGTCATAGGCGGCGACATGAGGCAATTAACCGTAGCAAAAGCGCTTAAGGATGAGGGTTTTAAGGTTTCTCTCTACGGCTTTGACGAGGAGATAGAGCATAACGGTATAAGCCGGGAAACGGATATAGACTATGCGCTTGCGGCGGATATTGTCGTGCTTCCCATTCCCATTACATATGACGGCTGCAATATAAATATGCCCTACTGTGATTTTCCCCTTTCAACGGAGGAATTTCTTGATGCGATAAATCCTTCAGCCCTTGTTTTCGGCGGTCAGTTTAAGCCGGATTTTGCCGCCGCACTGGAGGATATGGGAGTAAAATACTGCGATTTACTGCGCCGCGAGGAGCTGGCAATAAAAAATGCCGTACCCACAGCCGAGGGCGCAATAAAAATCGCGATAGAGGAAACGCCCATAACCCTGCACGGAAGTCGCTGTCTTGTCGCCGGCTACGGCAGGATAGGAAAAATACTTGCAAGCATGCTGGCGGGTCTGGGTGCAAACGTATATGTGGAGGCGAGAAAGTACGCCGACCTTGCAATGATTGAGGGTCATGGCTATGTTCCGCTGCCTTTATCGGATTTGAGGGAGCGTATAGGTGATTTTGATATTATCTTCAACACCGTCCCGCATCTTATTTTCGACAGAGAAATTCTCTCTCTTACGGCTTCCGGCGCTCTTATAATCGATCTCGCCTCAAAGCCGGGCGGAGTGGATTTTATGGGCGCGGGAGAGCTGGGAGTAAAGGTGATTTGGGCATTGTCACTGCCGGGTAAAATCGCGCCGGTCACCTCCGGGATGATAATCAAGGATACAATCATGAATATTCTCAAGGAATTGGAGGTGTAGGACATGGACTTAAAGGATAAAACAATCGGCTTTGCCATGACCGGCTCCTTCTGCACCTTTTCAAAGGCATTGAAGGCGCTGGAGGAGCTTAAGAGTACCGGCTGCGATATTATACCCATAATGAGCGAAATTGCCTACAAAAGCGATACGCGCTTCGGTCGGTGCGAAACCTTTAAAACGGCAATCAAGGATATCTGCGGTCATGAAATAATAAGCCGGGTACAGGAGGCAGAGCCGATAGGCCCCAAAAAGCTTTTGGATTTACTGGTCATTTTACCCTGTACCGGCAACAGCATCGCCAAGCTTGCCGCAGGCATTGCCGACACATCGGTTACAATGGCGGCAAAGGCACATCTGAGAAACGACCGTCCCATACTTATCGGCATTTCCACCAATGACGCTTTAGGCAACGCCGCAAAAAACATAGGCGCGCTTTTAAACGCGAAAAACATCTATTTTATCCCCTTCGGGCAGGACGATTACAAAAAAAAGCCAAATTCACTGGTAGCGGATTTTTCCCTGCTTGTTCCCGCGGCGGAGGCGGCTCTTAAAAAAACACAGCTTCAGCCTATCTTAAAATAGCAAAAAAATAAGACCCGGCAGCCGTAACCTTGGCCGCTCGGTCTTATTTTACGCCCTTTAAAATTCAAAGCTAAAGAGCATTTCTGGACTTATATAGTTTTTATTTTCAATATACAGTTCTCCCGTTTGAGAGAATATTTCTCTTATTTTAGACATTACAAATTTTTTCCCTCTCTCTTAATTTACCTTATATTTCATTTCGGTAAAATTATTGTTTATTGACAAATCAAAAATATTGTATTATAATAAAAATAAGAAATATTAAAATATAAGGAGGAGGTTTAGAATGGCTGTTTACAAATGCAGTATATGCGGATACGTTTATGATGAGGAAAAGGAAGGAAAGCCTTTTTCGGAGCTTGATGTCTGCCCCATGTGCAGACAGCCCAAGGACAAATTTGTGTTGGTTGAAGATAAGAGCGAAAAAAAGGCGCCGTCCTTTGAGGGAGATTTAAGCTATGACAAGGAAACCGCCCGTTCGGACGAATCCTGCCGTTACATGGCGCAAATTCACGAAATGGCGGCTACCGGCAAATCCATCAGCGCAGCTATGGGAACGCAGATGCCCATGCCCGGCTGGGACGATATTTTACTTTTGGGCGCACAGCTCAATCCCCCGCCCCTCGACGATGACGCGCCGGTAAATACAAAAACCGTTATAGGACCCCATGCGAAAAAGCCCATGGTTTTGGAAAATCCGGTGTATATTTCACATATGTCCTTCGGTGCGCTTTCAAGGGAGATAAAAATTGCTCTTGCAAAAGGTTCCGCGGCGGCAAAGACCGCCATGTGCAGCGGCGAGGGCGGTATTCTGCCGGAGGAAATGGACGCGGCGTACAAGTACATATTTGAATATATCCCCAACAAATACAGCGTTACTGATGAAAATCTGAAAAACGCAGACGCCATAGAAATCAAAATAGGACAGGGTACAAAGCCCGGAATGGGCGGTCATCTGCCCGGAGAAAAGGTTACGGAGGAGATTGCCGCCATTCGCGGCAAGAAGGTCGGCGAGGATATTCAAAGTCCCTCCAAGTTCCCCGAAATCAATTCAAAGGAGGACTTAAAGGCAGTTGTTGATATGCTGTGCGAGCGTTCGGACGGACGTCCCATAGGCATTAAGCTTGCCGCCGGAAGAATTGAGCGGGATTTGGAATACTGCGTATATGCAAAGCCCGATTTTATAACCATTGACGGCAGAGGCGGCGCAACAGGCTCAAGCCCGTATTTCCTGCGGGAGGCAACTACAGTTCCCACCGTATACGCCCTTTACAGAGCAAGAAAGTATCTTGACGAAGCGGGCGCGGATATTTCACTTGTTATAACCGGCGGTCTTAGGGTTTCTTCAGATTTTGCAAAGGCTCTTGCCATGGGCGCGGACGCGGTTGCGGTTGCAAGTGCGGGACTGATTGCGGCGGCGTGTCAGCAATACAGAATATGCGGCAGCGGAGTATGCCCGGTAGGCATTGCCACCCAGGACGAGGAGTTAAGAAAAAGGCTCAAAATCGACGCCTGTGCAAAGCGCGTGGAGAATTTCTTAAACGTAAGCCTAAAGGAGCTTAAAACCTTTGCCCGCATTACCGGACATGATGACCTGCATGATTTATCCGTTGAGGATTTGGTCACCATAAGCCGCGAAATTTCCGAGTATACAAACATACCTCATGCATAAAGATAAAACCACCGGCTGAGTGAGCCGGTGGTTTCATCTTTATATTAGTACATACCGCCCATTGACGGATCCATTGCCGGTGCTGCCGGAGCCGGAGGCTCGGGCTTATCCGCAACAAGGCTCTCTGTCGTAAGAACCATTGATGCAACAGATGCGGCATTTTGCAATGCGCTTCTTGTTACCTTTACCGGGTCAACGATACCCGCTTCAATCATGTTTGTATATTCCTCGGTAAGAGCATTAAAGCCAATGCCCGCCTCGCAAGCCTTTACCTTGTCAACTATTACGCTGCCCTCAAGACCCGCATTCTTGGCAATCTGCCAGCAGGGTTCTTCAAGCGCCTTAAGCACAATCTGAACGCCCGTCTTTTCGTCGCCCTCAACTGTGTCAAGAAGTGCCGCAACCGTCGGAATTACATCGATATAGCTTGTTCCGCCGCCGGCTATGATACCTTCCTCGACCGCTGCCTTTGTTGCTGCCAGCGCGTCCTCAATTCTGAGCTTCATTTCCTTCATTTCTGTTTCTGTAGCTGCGCCGACCTTGATTACCGCAACGCCGCCCGCAAGCTTTGCAAGTCTTTCCTGAAGCTTTTCCTTATCGAAGTCCGAGGTGGTCTGCTCAATTGCGTTTCTGATTACTCTTACTCTGTCCGCAATTGCATTACTGTCACCCATACCGTCTACGATAATGGTGTTTTCCTTGTTAATCTTAACCTGTCTTGCACGTCCCAACTGATTTATCTGCGTATCCTTAAGATCAAGACCAAGCTCCTCGCTGATTACCTGACCGCCGGTTAAAACAGCTATATCCTGAAGCATTTCCTTGCGTCTGTCGCCGAAGCCCGGAGCCTTTACCGGAACGCATACGAAGGTACCTCTTAATTTGTTCAGTATAAGTGTTGAAAGAGCCTCACCCTCAACGTCCTCTGCAATAATTACCATCTTCTTGCCCGCCTGAACAACCTGCTCCAAAAGCGGCAGAATTTCCTGGATATTTGAAATCTTCTTGTCTGTGATTAAGATATATGCGTCATCGATAACCGCTTCCATCTTGTCCGTATCCGTTACCATGTAGGGAGTAATGTAGCCTCTGTCAAACTGCATACCCTCAACAATTTCCGAATATGTTTCGGCTGTCTTTGACTCCTCAACGGTGATAACGCCGTCCGAGGTAACCTTTTCCATTGCCTCCGCGATAAGATCGCCGATTGTTTCACTTGCCGCCGAAACTGCCGCAACTCTTGCAATATCTTCCTTTCCGGAAACTGTCTTTGCGCTTGACAAAAGCTTTTCAACCGCTTTGTCAACCGCCTTTTGAATACCCTTTCTTACAATCATCGGGTTTGCGCCTGCCGCAACATTCTTCAAGCCCTCGCGTACAAGAGCCTGTGCAAGCAGCGTAGCTGTTGTTGTACCGTCACCGGCAACATCGTTTGTCTTTGTGGCAACCTCTTTTACAAGCTGTGCGCCCATGTTCTCAAAAGCGTCCTCAAGCTCTACTTCCTTTGCTATCGTTACACCGTCGTTTGTGATAAGGGGTGCGCCGAATTTCTTGTCCAATACAACATTTCTGCCCTTGGGGCCCAATGTAATCTTTACTGTGTCGGCAAGCTGGTTTATACCGCTCTCAAGAGCGTGTCTTGCCTCCTGACCGAATTTAATCTGCTTAGCCATGTTTAATTACCTCCCAAAAATTAGTTTTCTACCTTTGCAAGGATGTCGCCCTGCTTAAGAATGGTGTATTCCTGACCGTCAAGCTTTACCTCTGTTCCGGCATACTTGGAAATCAGCACCTTGTCGCCTACCTTAACCTCCATAACGACGTCTTTGTCGCCGGGGCCTACAGCTACAACCTCAGCCACCTGGGGCTTCTCCTGTGCCTTTGCCGAAAGAATGATTCCGCTTGCGGTTGTTTCCTCCGCTTCAAGCATCTTGATTACTACTCTGTCAGCTAATGGTTTAATACTCATTTATATTACCTCCTTAGATTTTTTACTTCTTTATTTGTTAGCACTCGATGTCGTTGAGTGCTAACATGGTATATTATCTGCTTTTTTATGGAAATAATCAACACCGAAAAATCAAAGATAGCAGGCATTTATCTTTGATTTTCTTTAAAATGCTCTGTTTTCCTTTATTTTTCTTTGTTTTTACGTTTTAACAAAATGTTCATAATTTGTATTAACTTACGAAATTTTCCAATAAGCTCTGGGCGTCCTCAAGCCTGTCAAAGCGAATTCCCCGCTCCAGTTCCTCAATATCGCTCTTGGGAAATATACCCTGCATTATCGCCTTCATATACAAAAGCTCCGTATCGCCCATATAATGCTTATAAAGCATCAGGTTTGAATTTTTGAGAATGAGTGTATAATAGGGCAGCTCCTCGCTGTCATCGACCCATGCTGCGGTTGTATCAGCCGCCGGCTGTTTTGGCTCGCTGTTTTTGTGCGCTCCCGCGAAATAGCCCGCGCTAAAGAGCAGACATACAATCAGCGTGTATGAGGATATGATAAGTATATTCTTTCTTATATCCATAATATTCCTCCTAAAAATATTTTCTGTTACATAGTTTTACCAAAAAACCGCAGCTTATACAAAAAATTTATGACTGCACAAAAAAACGGCACAGCCCGCGCCATGCCGCTATATTTTAAATTAAAGAGCGTTCTTTGCTGTTTCAACCAGCTTTGCAAACGCTGCCGAGTCAGCTATCGCAATCTCGGAAAGAACCTTTCTGTTAAGATCTATGCCGGCTTTCTTTAAACCGTTCATAAATGTTGAATAGTTCATGCCGTTCATCTTGCAGGCTGCACTGATACGAGTGATCCACAGTCTTCTGAAATCTCTCTTTCTTCTCTTTCTTCCGACATATGCATTCTGCATTGAGCGCATAACCGCCTGATTAGCTACTCTGTACTGCTTGCTTTCCGCGCCTCTGAAGCCCTTTGCAAGCTTTAAAATCTTTTTATGTCTTTTTCTTGTGCTTAAAGCACCTTTTACTCTTGCCATTGTTTCTACCTCCCGAAATTATTTGTAAGGAATAAGCTTCTTTATTACAGCAGCATTAGCCTTTGAGCAGTATGCCTGCTTTCTCAGATGTCTTTTTCTCTTAGTTGTCTTTTTATTCAGAATGTGTCTTCTGAAAGCCTTATTCATCTTCACCTTACCGTTCTTTGTAAGATTGAATCTCTTGGCTGCGCCTCTATGTGTCTTTATTTTAGTCTTAGCCATTGTTTTCACTCCTTCCAAATACTTAAAATCACTTTGATATGGGGGCTAAAAACATAGTCATGTTTCTGCCCTCCAGCTTTGCGGGTCTTTCCACACTGCCCGCTTCCTTGATCTGCTCGGCAAATCTCTCAAGAAGAGAAGCACCAATTTCCGAATGACTGACCTCTCTGCCGCGGAAGCGCACCATGACCTTAACCTTATCGCCATGCTGCAAAAACTTCATTGCGTGTCTGCACTTTGTGTTAAAATCGTTGGTATCTATCGAAGGTGACAGCTGTACCTCTTTTATGGCGACAGTTTTTTGATTTTTCCTGTTCTCCTTCTCCCTTTTGGCAAGCTCAAACTTATACTTCCCGTAGTCCATGATTTTACATACAGGCGGCTTTGCCTGCGGTGCAATTTTAACCAGATCCATACCCTTTTCATTCGCCATCTTCTGAGCGCTCTTTGCATCCATAAGTCCGAGCTGACTTCCGTCAGGTCCGACAAGTCTTATCTGGGCATCGCGAATCTGCTCATTGATTTGCAGTTCATTCTTACTAATGGTCAATCCCTCCTTAATTCAATTCACTAATATAGACCAATAACCAAAAAACGGATGCAAAACACATCCGTTAATATACAAAGCAAGTCTTATGCCAATGTATTTGCCGCACAGCCTTTGTCCATACGGCGAGAACGGAATGTTCTGCTTGTTTTCTTCGCAAAGAATTATATCACAAAAGCTGTGTCCTGTCAAGAGTATCTGCCAAAATTTATGCACAAAATATTCCCTGTCCCGGCGGCATTTTTGGCATATTATTTACAGAAAACATGCTTGCCTATGGTTTTGATTACCGGTCTTGACCATATCCAGCTCGATGTCGCGGTGGCGGGATTATAGTAATAAATCGCACCGCCCGACGGGTCCCAGCCGTTTAAGGCGTCCCTTGCGGCATTGTAGCATGACTGCTCCACCGCCACATTTATCTGCCCGTCGTCAACGGCGGTAAACGCACCCTTTTGGTACACTACCCCGGCAATGGTATTGGGGAACGAGGAATGCTTTACCCGGTTTAAAACCACCGCGCCAACGGCAACCTGACCTTCATATATCTCGCCTCTTGCCTCTCCGTTTATGACCCTTGCAAGCAGGTTTAAATTGCTGTCATAGCTTGACGAGGACGAGGAGCTTGAAAGTCCTATCTTTGCAAGGGTTGCCGGACCGCATATTCCGTCCGCCGTCAGCCCGTGCTTTCGCTGAAAGCTCTTTACCGCCTCCGCCGTACGCCAGCCGTATATTCCGTCCACATTATATTTATAGTAGTCCCACTGCTTAAGGCGGGTTTGGATATTGATTACCTCCTGCCCCGTTGAGCCTATCTTAGACAGCGCATATACGTTTGACGATGCAAACACTGAAATTGAAATAAGCAGTACAAAAATAAATTTCTTTAACATGATAACCTCCGTTTCATGTGTATATTTTTGACTGCTTATTGTCTTTTTATACCTCTACCATTTATTTTTAGGACATTTACCCTCAAAAAGCCTTGCGCGCACCTGCATAATACAGCCACAGAGCATACAGGTGGAGCCGTATTCAAGCTTTTCACAGCCGCGGCATTTGGAAAATCTTTCCTCGAAAACCTTCTCCTCCGCCAGCCGCACTCCTTTCATTCTCCTAACCCTGTCCACTGCTTTTTGTATATCCTCATCACTTAAAACGGTTTTTAAGCCGCATCTTCTGCATTTCATTTTATACTCAATACCGCCGCACTCATCGGAGGAAGAGTAACGGATATATTTTGTCCGTTTACCGAACATTCAAGTTCTTTGGGAACAATTTTATCCGGCTCGTCAAAATCATTATAATCGTTCATATTGTCCGCCGCAAGCATCTGTGCATCTACCGCATTAACAGTCATATCGAGGTCAATATCCAATCTTGCCGGCTCATTGCAGCTTGTATTGCATACCGACAGTGTAATTTCACCGTTTCGGCGGCTTGCGCTTGCACTGAGCTTCGGCACCTTAATGCCCTCAACCTCATATTCTTCAGAATTATATTCCACCTCAAGCCTTTGTCCGTCCATATGCCCTTTCATAAGCTTAAACAGGTAATATGTGGGCGTAAGCACCATTTTTTCACCCTCGGTAAGCACCATTGCCTGCAAAACGTTTACCATCTGCGCAATATTTGCCATAAGCACTCTGTCATTATGCTTATGGAAGATATGCAGCGTAAGCATTGCGCTTACAACATCGCGTATTGTGTTTTGCTGATACAGAAAACCGGGATTTGTTCCGGGCATAACGTCATACCATGTTCCCCACTCGTCCACGATAAGCGCCACATTTTTTTGAGGGTCATACCTGTCCATAACGGCAGCGTGGTTTGCCACAGCCTCCTCCATGCGCATAGCTCTTGCCATTGTAACATACCAGTCCCGCTCATCAAAATCAATCGAGTCGCCCTTATTCTCCCATGTTCCGGGAATTGTATAATAATGAAGCGACATTCCGTCCATAAACTGCGTCAGCTCCCGCATAAGCGTTTCGCTCCAGTTATAGTCGAATTTATCCGGTCCGCCGGCAATCTTAAATATAGGCTCATCGCCGTAATTTCTTATAAAGGTCTGATAACGTCTGTAAAGGTCGCTGTAATATTCGGGACGCATATTTCCGCCGCAGCCCCAGTTCTCATTTCCCACGCCGAACCATTTAAGCTTCCATGGCTCCTCCCGGCCGTTTGCGCGCCTTTCGTTTGCTAAAGGAGAATCTCCGCCGAAGGTCATGTATTCCACCCAATCGCGCATCTCCTTAACGCTGCCGCTTCCCACGTTTCCGCATATGTACGGCTCTGCGCCCAACTGATCGCACAGCTCAAAAAATTCATGAGTTCCGAAATGATTGTTCTCGACCACACCGCCCCAATTGGTATTAACCATATACGGCCGCTTATCCCGCTCGCCTATGCCGTCGCGCCAGTGATAGTCGTCCGCAAAACAGCCTCCCGGCCATCTAAGCACCGGAATATCCAATTCCTTAAGCGCGTTTACAACATCGCTTCTCATGCCGTTTACGTTCTTAATATCGGACTCCTCTCCCACATACAAGCCCTCATAGATGCATCTTCCCAGATGCTCGGCAAACTGACCGTATATATACCGGCTGATTTTTCCCTTATCGGTATTTGTTTTTATTTTAAGCTTGTTCATAATAAAACCTCCCTCTTACTTACCGGCTATTATACTACATCAACGCCTAAAATGCAATAGCTTTTTAACATTTTTTTCAACCTATCATATTATGATATTACAGGATGATTTATGCCTGTAAATTTAAAGTTTTAGGAGTGATTTGAATGGATAATTTCCAAACCCGCCCCACCTGCTGCGGCAAGGGCTGCGGCTGTGTAGGCTACGGCTACGTCCCGGAGCAGGTCATGGGCGAAACCTACTGCCCGGCAACGGGGCTTATGCAGGGGACCGTATTCCCGGAGCTTGATCTTAACATATGCGAATACGGAAAAATATGCAAGCAATGGAGGGGTGAACAGTAATGAAAGAGAAAAACGAGCTTTTTAAAGAAATCCAAAGCAACGGCTTTGCGATGTATGATTTTCTTTTGTACCTTGACACCCATCCAAAGGATAAAACAGCATTTAAAATGTTTAAGGATCTGGGCGAAAAGCAAGAAGCACTCATATGCGAATACACCTCAAACTACGGACCTTTGACGCCTTTTTGCACAGCAAAGCGTCCCTCCTTCGACTGGCTAAACAGCCCGTGGCCGTGGGAGCGTCCTCATGATGTGAAATGTGACGCAGCGCAGTGTCCGTGCAAGGAAAAAGGAGGGATGTAAAAATGTTCAGTTATGTAAAAATGCTGCAAAGACCGATAAACATAAAAAACACCAACCCGCGCCTTGCGAACATAATCGCAACCCAGTACGGCGGCGCCGGAGGTGAGCTTGGAGCTTCTTTAAGGTATCTTTCCCAGCGCTACACCATGCCTGATGACACCAGTAAAGGTTTGCTTACGGATATCGGTATATATTATCCAAAATGTATCATTTATTTGTAAAAAAAATTCGCGCCCTCATAACCCTTAATATTTGCTTATTATTACTATCTCATCAAGCACTTCTTTTTATATCGAAATAAACACAGTAACCTCCATATTACTATACATATCCTTGTTATATTGCCCCATTCGTGAGGTGTTTAGGACATCTATTACGGAGTACCTATTGTGTATAATAGGTAGCCATTTACTCTCCGTAATGGGCTCGTTATCTGTAAAAAAAAATCCATGCCCCGCACAGCCCTTAATATATACTTCAATATTGAATTTGCTTATTATTACTATCTTATCAACTACCTCTTTTACTACAGAATCATCAAATACCTCAAAATTAACAAGCTGTGTTATCGTATTGCATATTTCATTAAGCAATTCATCTTTATTATTTAATACTTCAGTTTTTTTTCTTTCCTCTGATATCTCCGCTTTTAATCTGTTAATGTCCTCCTGATACATATCCATCATCTTTTTAAAATCAGCCTCATTTATCATGTTGTCATAATACATATCAATATTTTTCAGTTTTTTACTCTCCAGCTTCTCAACCATCTGTTCAGCCTTTTTGAAATCATATCGGTTTTCTGTCTGTCTGTCTATAACCTCATTGACAACTTTCGTCACTTTAGATATGACTGCCTGCTTATTATACGATATTTCATTTAATGCCTGTAAAACTGCCGATTCCAGCACGTCATTGCCGATAGCCTTATTATTACAGCCTATAATCTCACCATTAACCTCATGTTTAATTCCGTTTTTAATACCGTTATAACAACTCCATATTTTACGTTTACTGCCGTCCTTACGCTTTCTAAAACGTGCTACATATCTGCGTCCGCAGCATCCGCATTTTATTTTACCTGAAAATGCATATCTGTTTGAATGTTTGCTGTTATCGTTTTTATACACTTCTGACTTGCGTTTAAATTCAGCCTGAACAAAATCGAATATTTCTCTGTCTATAATCGGCTCATGGTGATTTCTTATGTATACCATTTCTTCTTCGCCCCTGTTATACTTTTTTTCGTGTGTTAAAAAGTTGGGTGTGATTGTTTTTTTCTGCAATAAGTCACCTACATATTTTTCGTTCTGAAGAATCGTGCGTATAACTTTGTTGGTCCATTCACTGTTACCGGTCTTGGTTTTATATCCTTCTTCCTGTAATTCTTTGGCAATGATATGTAATCCTTTACCGTCTAAATATTTATTATATATGTGACGAACTAATTTGGCTTCTTCCTCATTTACCGTTAAAACACCATTTTGCAGATGGTAGCCCAATATATTATGTCCGAATACAACACCTTGCTCCATTCGTCTTTTTTGTCCCCATTTTACACGCTCGCTTGTTTTACGGCTTTCCTCCTGTGCTATACTTGCCATAATGGTTAATCTTAATTCACCGTCGCTATCCAGAGTGTTTATGTTATCGTTAATAAAATACACTCCTACTCCTATTTGCTTCAAATCGCGCGTATATTGCAAAGTATCAATTGTATTTCGTGCAAATCGCGAAACCTCTTTTGTGATAATCATATCAATTTTACCTGCTCTGGCAGCATATATCATATCATTGAACTGCTTTCGTTTTTTCGTACTTGTACCGCTTATCCCCTCATCTGCATATATATTAACCAACTCCCAATCAGATTTTGAATTGATATAGCTTTCAAAATAGCTTTTTTGCCCCTCAAAGGAATTTTTCTGGTCTTCCCTATCAGTTGAAACCCTGCAATATGCCGCAACTTTTAACATAATTTCTCCTCACTCTCTATTTTTAAAATACATTTGTTTAATTCTTCCTCTGTTATCAAGCCTCTCTCTTTCAGTGCCTTTACAACACCTATCATCAGTAATGTGTCGAAACTATAATCATCTGCCATAACACATCACCCAATCCTTTATATTATATCGAATTTTTGTTGCCTTGTAGGTGACAAAACTTAATATAATAGAATTTATGATTGACAGAGCATGGACTATTACATTTCCAATTACAAACAAACTTTCTGCTCGTTTTGTCATTTTTAATTACCTCCTGATTGTAATATAAAATAACAAAACCAACTCATTATCCAAATTATATTATACCACAAAACAGTCAACTTGGCAATGAAAGTTGGTTTTTTTTATCTCAATAAATTCATTTTAAATTTTGATCATATATTCTATTCAAACTCTTTAACCGCATTTTCAAGGCAGCGTATTACCCGGTTGTTAAGATTATTCGGTATCTTGACCTTAACAATCACCTCTTGGTCCCCGAAGTGCTTAACACCATGTATATCCTCATATGGTATAC
>JAQXZB010000023.1 GCA_029226975.1 Clostridiales bacterium
GTTATGGGAGCGAAAAAGGGTCCTGACAGTGTAAATTACGGGATAAAGTTTTTGCAGTCCATGGAAGCAATTATAATCGACCCGAAACGCTGTCCCAATGCCGCGAGGGAGTTTTACGATTATGAATTGGAGCCGGACGGGAATGACGGTTTTAAGGACGGATTTCCCGATAAAAACAACCACACCATAGACGCGGTAAGGTACGCGCTTGAGGACGAGATAAACAGGAAAAAGGCAAGGGTATATTCAAGGAGTGAATTTGGAATATGATTGTAAATGCTAAAATATTTGAAAACGGAATGAATGCCGATTTGTTATATAAATTGATTGCGCGTCATCAGACGGAAGCGCAAAAATACGAAAAACTGCGCCGGTACTATGACGGTGTTCATATGATATGTTCGCGGAAAAAAACTGCCGCAGGGTCTGCAAATAACAAACTGGTCTGCAACCATGCAAAATATATTACAGACATAACCCGGGCGTATTTGGTGGGAAATCCCATATCCTACGCCGTATCAGAGGGTTTTGATATTGAACCGCTGAAAAACGCATATTTCGAGCAGGATATTGACGATGTGGATAATGATATTGTTTTGAATATGTCGGTATGCGGCAAGGCTGTTGAAATGGTGTATGCCGACGCGAATGCCGCGCCCAAAAGTACGGCGCTTGTGCCGGAAAATGCGTTTGTTGTGCGCAATGACACAGTCGGACATGATATTATATACGGAATAATGTATTATAAAAACTATGATATTTCCGGTAATGTCATAGGTACCTGCTGTACGGTATGTGACAGCAGTAATACATATGTTTATGAAAACAACTGTGACAGCTTTGCGAATATGCATATTACGGAACAATATCCCCACTATTTCGGCGATGTTCCGTTTATTGAATACAATAATTGTGACGGTGCGCAGGGGGACTTTGAACAGCTTATTCCCCTTATTGACGCTTACAATTTATTGCAGTCGGACAGAGTAAACGACAAGGAGCAGTTTGTTGATGCGTTTTTGTTTTTGATAGGTATTGATATGGACAGCGAAACGGCAAAACGCCTTAAGGAGGAGCGCATACTTATGGGATATGAGGGTGCGCAGGCGCAGTATTTATCAAAAACATTGGACGAAACCCAAATGGAAACGCTGAAAAAATCCATCAAGGAAGATATACACCGTTTTTCCATGGTGCCGGATTTGTCGGACGAAAGCTTCGGCGGAAATCTTTCGGGCGTGGCAATAAAATACAAGCTTATGGGATTTGAGCAGCACATAAAAAACAAAGAGCGGTTTTTAACCAACGGACTGAAACGGCGTTTTTCGTTGTACAACAGATTTTTAACATTAAAAAATGTAATGGATACTGTTCCTGTCTGCATGGTGGACGTTATATTCACGCATAATCTGCCTGTAAACGATACGGAAACGGCGCAGATGCTGTCAATTTTGGACGGGCGGATAACGGAAGAAACTGCCCTTTCACAGCTGTCATTCGTCAAGGACCCGAAAGAGGAAACGGAAATGGCACAGGCTGAACGGATTGAAAATACAACAAGAAAACTACGCGCCCAAAATGACGCATTAACGGGATTTAATATGGATTATGAAGATGAATAAAAGTGCGGCATACTGGAAAAAAAGACAGCTTCGGCAAATGACATCGGCGCAGAAAAGCGCGGGACAGGTGATGAAAACCGCATTAAAGGCATATAACAAGGCACTGTCCGATTCGGAAGAATACATAAAAAGAGTTTTTGCAGGGTTTGAATCGGTCACAAAGCTGTCCCGCGAGGACGGTATGGAGCTGATAAATCATGCAATGCAGGAAGACTTGGTAAGTGATTTGTTAAAGCTTCGGGAACAATTGACGGATAAAATGCAAATTCGTGCCGTTGATAATCGAATTAACGCCCTTGCTTACGGTGCGCGGATAAACCGCCTGGAAGCGGTGAAACAGAATATATACACAGCAATGAAAAACGCCGGCATAAAAGAAGCTGCCGCCGGTAAGAGCATTTTGGGCGGTATTTATAAAAGCGGGAGAAACGATGTTTTGGAAGGCTTGGGAGTAAGTTTTGATGTTATTCCCAAAAGGGCTGTGGATATGGCAATCCGCGAGAAATGGCATGGGAAAAATTACAGTCAAAGAGTTTGGAAAAATACCTCTGTGGCTGCCGAAAATGCGGGCAAAATTATTCAGTCGGGATTGGCGGACGGAATGTCTGTACAGGACATGGCGAATCAGTTAAAGGAAGCTGTGGGAGATAATTCCAAAGGCGCCCTATATCGGGCTTCGCGGCTTATCCGCACCGACGCCTCCCATTACATGAACAAGGGAGAGCTGGAAGCGTATAAGGAAGCACAAGTAGAGGAATACGAATACCTTGCAGCCCATGACGCTTGCAGCGACTGCGCGGAATGGGACGGGCAGAAGATTAAGGTTGAGGATGCGCAGGAGGGTGTGAATTATCCGCCCATGCATCCCAACTGCCGATGTACTACGGTACCTGTAATAAAAAAGCGTTAAAATGCATCAACCCCCTAACCCCCAATCTTGGGGGCAGGTAGGAACGCTTTTTTGCTATTAAGGAATTACAACTTAAACGTTGTAATTTCTTAATAGATAAAATAAATGGACCCGGATAGGTCATTAAACTGTCCGATAAAAAACAAGGAGGGATTTTTCATGGGAGAAGAATCAAAGGCAACTGCCGGGGGTCAGCAACCGCAGGGCAATCCTGCACAGGGTGATAACCGGGAGGGGGAGCAAAAGAAAAATTACACCGAAGCGGAGTTTCAGTCCGAAGTGGACAGACGTGTCAATCAGGCGTTGGAAACCGCAAGGGGTAAATGGAAAAACGAATACGATGAAAAATTAAAGGAACAAAAAACGGAAGCTGAAAGGCTTGCCAAGCTGTCGGCTGAGGAGCGGACAAAAGAGGAATTTAACAAGCGTGTAAAGGAGTTTGAGGACAAGGAAGCAAAGTACAATGCCGAAAGACTGGAATTTGAATGTACAAAGCTGTTGGCTGCCGACGGACTGCCGACGGATTTTGCACCAATGCTCACCGGAGCGGACGCGGAAGTGACAAAGAAAAACATAGCCGCATTTAAGAGTGCATATTCCAAGGCTGTTGAAGCTGCCGTAACCCAAAAGCTAAAGGGTCAGACACCGAGAACTCCGGGCAGTGAGAAACAGACGGAGGACCCGTTTGTTTTGGGATTTAAAAAGAAATAAGGAGTGATAAAAAATGTCAGTTAATTATGCAAGCAAATATTCGTCGATGATTGACGAAAGATTTAAGGTGGGCGCGCTTACCGAATCTGCGGTAAATAATGATTATGATTTTATCGGCGTAAAAACCGTAAATGTATATTCTGTGCCTACGGCAAAAATGAACGATTACACAAGAACGGGTGATAATCGATACGGAACGCCCGAGGAATTGGAAAACGGCGTTCAGGAAATGACCCTGTCGAGGGACAGGTCATTTACATTTACCATTGACCGCGGAAACTATGACGATAACATGATGGCAAACGCTGCCGGAATGTCACTGCAAAGACAAATAGACGAGGTTGTAATCCCCGAACTGGATATTTACAGAATAGCAAAAATGGCGGCAAGCGCGGGAAACACCGGGCAGGGACAAATCACAAAGGATAACGCATATGAAGCGTTTTTGGACGGCACTGTGGCTCTTACCAATGCGAAGGTTCCAACAGCCGGACGGGTTGCATTTGTTTCTGCATCGTTTTACAAATTCATAAAGCTTGATGACGCGTTTATAAAGGCTTCCGACATGGCGCAGGATATGCTCATAAAGGGACAGGTGGGAATGATTGACGGTATTGCGTTAATTCTTGTGCCGGATAATTATTTGCCGACCGATACGGCGTTTATAATTACCCACAGTACGGCTACTGTCGCGCCGGTGAAGCTTGCGGAGTACAAGGTGCATGATAATCCGCCCGGAATAAACGGCTGGCTTGTCGAAGGCAGAGTGTATTACGATGCGTTTGTATTATCTCAAAAAGCAGATGCAATCTATGTACATAAAAACACCGTAACCGAGGGGGCGTAAAAATATGAAGCTCAAAAAAGGCAGGGACATTATAATACTTACCGACCCCGTTCAGATTGCGGCATATAAAAATGCGGGATATACCGAGGTAAAGAAAAAATGAATGCAGAAATTTTAGGCATGACAAGGGCACTTTTGGGCTTTGACGGTTCGGAGCATGATGAGATATTAAATTATCTTATAAATGACGCGAAAAATGCGGTTTTGGCATATTGCAGACTGGAATATCTGCCGGAAGTACTGCAGTCCTATATTCCCCGCATGGTATATGAGCTGTGGACAAAAAACGGTTTTGGGCAGCCCCACAGAGCAAAGGAAATAAAGAGCATGAGTCAAGGGCAGCGGTCAATAAGCTACGGAGAGTATGATACGTCCGATATGCTGACGGATTTTGAAAAACGTCTGAAACCGTTTATAGACCGCAGGGCGAGAACACCCTCGCAGGTGCAGTATGGAATTTGACAGATTTTATAACAGCCGTATTACATTTTGGAATGTATCGGGCAGCGGGCAATACAGTGATGACGAGCCAAAATGCGAGGAGGTATTTTGCACCGACGCCGATGTGCAGCCCTACTCCGGGGGCGCTGCATATGAGGAATACGGAATAAAATCCGAAGCGGAACTGCGGGCATTTTTCCCATACAGCGAAAAGGTTTGTGCCGGGCTGCAATGCACTGTAGGCGATAAGGTTTATATGACCGAATATGTTGCAACCTATGATAAAACATGGGGCTCTGTGGCGTTATTGAGGAGGCAGCATGATTGAATTTCATATTGACGGTTTTTTGGATTTAGAAAAAAAATTCAAAAACAAACAGCAAATGCCTACAAAGGTTAAATCTGCGCTGACCCAATGTGCCATGCTGGTACAACGCAGCGCAAAAATGAACATCAGAGCCAATGACAGTATTGTTACCGGCAGACTGTTAAATTCAATAACCTATGATGTGCATGAGGATTATGCCCTGGTCGGTACCAATGTTTTTTACAGTATTTTTGTGGAATACGGAACGGGCGCGCGGGGTGATCCGAGTGTTGCGCATACAACGCGTACTGATTTTGCCGGACAAGCCCCAAAGCCCTATTTGGTACCGGCGCTCAAAGCCAACCAAGAGCAGATTAAGGAAATTTTAAAAAACACCGTAAAGGGGGATAAACATGGCTGATATAAACGAGCAAATTCAAAACGATTTAAAGGAATTGGGATTTGACCCGATTTATGCATATCCCAAAACCATTTCACAAATGCCGGCGGTATGTTTCTATTGTTTGAGCAAGACCTCGGTATACAGTTTTTTAAAATGTGAATATGTTATCGGATATGTTCAGATTGATGTTTACAGCAATAAAAAAACCGAGCCGGCAAAGACAGCGGACAAAATACAAACAGGTTTGTATGACCGCGGCTGGATATGCGAACAGTCCATGTGTATTCCCGACGGGGACAAGGATTATTACCGTGTAACAATGCGGTTAAGAAAGATTTTTGATGATAAGGAGTGATAAAAATGGCAGGAATTTTAAATAAGGGGATTAACCTGTCCTATGCAACTACAGAAGACGGTATATACACCGTAATCAAATCAATGCAGGAATATCCCGACTTGGGAGGTACGCCCGAACAGATAGAAACAACATCATTTGACGATGAAAATAAAACCTATATAGCAGGACTGCCGGATTACGGTACACTGGAATATACGTTTTTGGACGATTCGGGCACAACCGATTCTTCGTATGAAGCATTGCTCAAAAACGAGGACAAGGATTTGTTTTGGAAACACACTATCCCGGTTGCCGGAGGAAAGAATAAGGTATACGCATTCCCCGGACAGGGGCATTTGATTGAAAAGGGAGCCGCTCCCAACGGCGCATTGCAGTATGGATTGTCCATTACCGTTACGGGCAGCGCAACAAAATCAATCGAAACCAAAAGTACATGAAATGATAAACCGGATATAGTGATTATTGAAGAACCGATTTATGGAGAGGAGTAAAAAATTATGGTAAAAGCAGTTAATATTACAGCGGGCGGAAAGGAATACAAGTTAAAGCTTTCCGGTGCGACGGTTTGCGAGTTGGAGGAAAAATACGGCAGTCTTTTGGGGATGTTTGAAAGCTTTGATTTGAGCAGTGTCGGCAGCATAAAGCTGAGTATTATAATTGAACTGTTCTGTGCAAGTCTGAAAAAATATCATCCGGAGCTGTCAAAGGACGAGAGAATGGACGTATATGACGCGTACTGCGATGAAAACGGAATAAACGGTGTCATGGAAACGATTACCGGCATTATGGAATCCGGCGGATATATTGCGGAGTCAGACGGAAAAAACGCATAAGGGAGGACAATTCCTCCCTCCCCGCGTCATTTACACAGATATTTGATATGTTGTATATGCCTGCCGTTATTGCCGGAATACAGCCCGGTAATTATATTGAACTATGTCTTGGGGAAATAACCGATATAATCCGGGCATACAACGAACGGCGGCGGCAGCGGGCTATGGATATGTATATGCAATCGGCATCGCTGCTTTCGTTTGTCGGCAAAAAACATATGGAATTTTACGAAGCATACGAATATTTGTTTACACCCGAAGAAATTAGGGAAATAAAAACCGCAATAAATGCGGAGGAAATGAAAAAACACGAAAAGTCCATGGATTTGTGGATGGACAGACTAAATAAACAGCTGGGAGGTGATGAAAATGGCTGAAGCGGATAGGCTAAATGTCAAAATATGTGCAGACGCGCAAAGCTTTGTTTCGGGAATAAAAAAATCAATGTCCGCGCTTGCAGGGTTTGGGAAACTGTCAAAAACAAAATTTACGGACATTTCCAAACAGAGCATGAATATAGCATCCGTATTCCAAAAAACAGGGAGCACAATAAAAAAAGCCCTTGCCTTTGCGGGAGTAGCCGTATCATTGGGCGCTCTTAAAAGCTCCCTTAAATCCGCAGTAACCGCATATTCGGAAAAAAGCCTGGCTGAAACCAAGCTGACGGTTATAATGCGCCAAAGAATGAATGCGACCGAGGGGGTAATACAGCGGGAAAAGGAACTGATAAGCACACAGGGAAAGTTAGGCATTATCGGCGGCAAGGTACAGACCGCCGGAGCACAGCAGCTTGCCACGTTCCTAAAGCAGTCCCAAAGCCTTGACGTTTTAATTCCGGCAATGAATAATCTTCTGGCACAGCAAAAGGGCGTAAATGCCACCCAGGAGGACGCTGTGCAGATAGGTAATCTGATGGGTAAGGTTATGACCGGTATGCCATCGGCGTTGCGGCGTGTGGGCATTACATTTTCCCAAGCCCAGGAAGAAATCCTAAAATACGGCAACGAAGAACAAAGAGCGGCAACGCTGGCGCAGGTTATACGGGATAATGTGGGTGACATGAACGAAGCCATAGCCGCTACACCCGTAGGACGCTGGAAGCAGCTGACAAATTCAATAGGCGGAATTAAAACAAAATTCGGCGAGGCGGCGGTTAATCTGCGCGCCCTGCTGGTCCCGGCACTGGAGAAGATTGTAGCATTGCTTTCCAATGCCGCATCTTATGCGGTTGCAGCGTCAAAGGCTATTGCCTCAATGTTCGGGTTTAAAACCGACAACAGCGCGGCTTCCGGTATGGGTACCATTACGGACGGTGCCGAGGACGCCGCGGACAGCATGGAAAACGCCGAAGATGCGGCGAAAAAATTAAATAATGCGGTTGCGGCGTTTGACGAATTGAATATTATCTCCCCGGACAGCACAAGCACGTTGGATAACAATGCGGACAGTATAGATAATATTGCTTCCGGCATGGACAGCACCCTAAAGAAAACGGACGAGCTTGAGGAACGTATGAAAACCTTTTTCGAGGGTATTGTAAAAAAGCTTGAGCCGGTAAAAAGGGCTGTTGATGCCATAAAAGAATCCTGGAATAAAGTATGGACAAGCGAGAGTATAGAAGCAACCGAAAAAAAGCTTGTATCAGTTTTTAATAACGCAATCGACCTTGTTGGCAGCGTTGCAAATGCATTCTTAACCGCATGGAACAATAACGAAATAGGTACGGCTATCTGTCAGACCTTTCAAAATGCGGTAAATAATGTAATTACACTGGTTGATACCATGGTTATTACGTTGAAGGAAGCTTTTGACAGCGGTGCCGGAGAAAATTTCTTCTCGGGCATACTTACCAATCTTTGGGGAATATTGGAACTTGTAAATGCCGTTGCAAGCGCATGGACAAATGCGTGGAGCAAAGTGGGAGAAGAATATTGGGAAAGCGTACTAAACGAAGTGGGCGCGTTATATGAACTGGTCGGCACGATAAAAAAGACTGTGGCAGATGTGTTTAACACAGAAACCGGAACGGTATTTTTCGAAACGATTATTTCATTGGCAACACAATTCGATAATTTAATAAAATCATTCGCCCAAAGCTTTACGGAGGCATGGAAAACCGGCGAGGTGGGCAAAGGCATTATTACCGGGCTTGTGAATATTGCCACAAATCTTGTGGGCATCATTAAAAATCTGGTAAGCGGTTTTGAAATGGCATGGAATGAGGGCAGCAGAGGAGAAACTCTGTTCCATACACTGCTTGACTTGGGAAAGCTTATGCTGGATTTTGTTTGTGAGCTGACACAGGATTGGCGGGAAGTCTGGGACGAAGAACACGTTGCCGAAATTTTTAAAGGTATTCTCGACAGTCTGACAGAGGTTATAGAAAATGTAAAAACCATGGGGCAAAATATTTATGACGCATTCGAAAATGCACAGTTCGGAAAGGCGTTGTTTTCTACGATAAGAGAAACAATAGATTTGATTTTATCAATTTTAGGCTCAATTGCCGAGCTGATAACGGAAATGTTTGCCCAAATCGATTGGGAACCGCTCATAAGTGCGGTAACACGCATTTTAAACGCTCTCGGCGGCGGAGAGGACGGCGGCGGAATACTGGGTATTTTGAAAGATATGATAGAGCCGTTAAAAAAAATCGGCGAATTTTTCGCAAGTGTATTCGGTGCAAGATTGCAGTATTCAATTCAGAAGATTGCGGATGTGTTAAATACAGTTGCCACCGCGCTGGAATTGATAAAAAAAGCCTGGGACAAGGTTAAGGATTTTGTTGATAAAATCAAGGAGCTTGCAGGGCTGGATTGGGATTTCGGCAGCTTTGGCAGTTATGAGCCTATATTCGGTAATTCGGGAGTAATATATTCGGCTGCGGATATTGCATCATCCGTTCCGGGGCTTGCATCCGGCGGAGTTGTTTCAAAAGAGACCCTGGTGCGCGTAGGTGAATATACCGGTGCGGCGTCAAACCCCGAAATCATAGCGCCCGAAAGCAAAATAGCAAGCATTGTAGCCGAGCAAAACAGCGGTGTTATTTCTGCGATTGAAAAACTGGAAAATACATTTTCAAATCATGAGCTGACAACCCGGATAAGCGGCGAAGATATTATTATGGTTTACAGAAATGCTTCACGCCGGAGGGGATTGGAGAATATATCAAATAATTTTGCAATGGGAGGAATATAAAAATGGCATTATGCATTGTTGACGGTACAGCGCTTCCCGCGCCATCGACGTATTCCGCATCAAATTCCGACTTGGTGGATTCCGGGCGAAACGAAGAGGGCGTTTTGGTGTGCGATGTGTTGAGGTATGACATAGCAAAAATAGAACTGTCATGGAAAACGCTTTCCCCCGACAAATGGGCGGCGGTTTTGGCGTTGTTTAAAACATCGTTTTTTCACAGTGTTACATATTACGACCAAACCGAAGACGCATACAAAACCAAAGAAATGTATGTATCCGACCGTAAAGCGGAGCTTTTGAAAACCGCAGGCGGCAAAAAATATTGGAAGGACTGCAAGCTGTCATTAGTGGAGGTATAATATGCAAAGCGTTTCACAAAAATGGAAGGATAATCAGGCGGCAAGGGAACGAAAACCGGGAATTTTAATAGTTGATTTTTACCGCTCCGACGGAACTCTGATAACATACGAGGACATAACGGGGATTAAAAGCATTACGGAGCATACATTTTCAACACTGGATTCGGTCACCCGCAAATACATAAAGCAAAGCGTTCACAAGCGTTCCTATGAGCCTATGGGAATGCAGCTGCCGGTTAATACATTTACCCTTGAATTATATAATTTCAATGATGTGTTTTTCGATTTTTATCTGGAGAATGAACAAAAACGGTTTACCGTAAAGGCATGGTACGGATATGAGCTTGACGGCGGAAATGAAATAATCAAGGCGGGTACATGGTATACGTCAAAATTAAGCTACAGTCAAAATATACTGACAATAGAAGCACAGAGTTTATTAAATTCGGCAAATTACAGTATGAAAGATGATATTTCCATAACCGGGGATATGACAGAAAAAACAGGAACCGTTACAATGTCCTATAGTGCAAATGTATCTACAGCAACATTGAATATTATCGATTATATTAAAAATTTGCAGGGTGAAAAAAATCTTAGTCAGATTTTAAACAATGCGCTGAGTGTTGAGAGGCGAAACGGAACGGAATTGAATGTAAATATAAATCCTGCGGATTATTTCGATTCGATTTCCGCCACGGGACTGTATTACGAATTATCTACGTCCGCAATAATTCAGTCTGCACAAAATATTGCCGCCTGCCGATGTATAATTGACAGGGACGATATTATACAGTATTCCAAAAACGGAAAAAACGCAGAAGATATAATCTATCGGCAAAACATAAAAAGCAAGCCTGAATATACGAGGGCAAGGAATGTATCCGTAGTATCGCAATCGGTATGGGAACTGGGAAATACTACGAATATGTTTGCGGAAAACGGTGACCCGGTTGTATACAAAACAATAAGCGGACAATTGCCCATGGATTATACATTGTCAATTGCGTTTGACCCTACAAGCAATCAAATTTCAGAATTTGAAATATCCATGCAGTCGCGATATGGTACTACCAGTGCGCGAAGTATTCGCATAAACAGTATTCGTATAAACGAAAATTCGGGAAATATTGTAATGTATGTAAACATCACAATATTGGAATTTCCGGGTGTAGTTGTCGGTAATACCGGAAAAATTATGCTGTCCGGTCAATACAGACCCATTATATCACAGGTAATGAACAAAACCGGAGTTTCATCATCTCCCGACGGCGAAATCTGTGATATTCATAATAAAATCGGCACTGTAGTCGATACCGATAAAATCATAACCTACTACAGCAACAGGGATATATATAACATAAAAATGCGCGGTAATCCGGCATTTGATATAGGCGATTATCTGACGCTTGAGATGAAAGAAAGGGACGAGCAGGGAAACAGGCTGACAAAAGAAGTTTTGCTGCTGTCCTCGGAGCTGACGTATAACGGTGCATTTACTGATAATATTCAGGTCCGGGTTATTGAAAATCAATTCGAGGAAAGGGAGTAAAAAATGAAGCTATTATTCAATATTGCAAATCAGCACATAAACCAGGTTAATTCCCAGTGTGTTGTCTCCGACAGCGTAAATTACCTGGAAGCGCAGTTTTTTTTCAGTGATGATTGGGACGGGTTTGAAAAAACCGCCGTATTTACCGGGGCGGATTCGGCGTATACCGCGCTGTTAAATGGTGGCGGCTGCATCGTACCCCATGAAATCATAACGGCAGGGCGGTTTTCGGTATCGGTATTCGGTATCCGGGACGATGTACGAATAACCACCGATACTGTATATATAACCGTACAGCGCAGCGGATACCGAGATGGCGAAACACCCAAACCGCCTACACCTACGGTATACGAACAGATTTTAGGACGTATTGCCGGCGCGGACAATGCCATAGCCGCCGAAGCACAACAGCGGGAAAATGCAGATAATGAAATTCTGCAAAAACTGGCAGAGGAAACGGCAGAACGCAAGACAGCGGTCGAACTGGAAGAGCGGGCGCGCTGTGATGATGTTAATGAGCTGTCGGGAAAAATCAATTCATTATCGGATAAAACCGATGAGATTGCCGAGGATTATGTCAGCAAAACCGCAGAATACAAACCAAATGGACAAAGTATTGGATTTTTCTGGCAGGAATTGGTTGACGAGGTGGCAAAGATACAGCCAATTGCAGATGATTATGTCAGTTCAAGTGAATATTATGAAGTTTATGACAGTGTTACAGGCGGAGCTGCTGGATTTTTCTGGCAAGAAATTGTCGATGAAGTTGCTAAGATACGCACCAAAGCAGATAAAGACTATGTTGATACTGAACGTGCTATTTTAGCAACGGACATTATGAATATCTGGGAAAATCTTGCAGGAAAAGCCGATAAAGGAATTTATATTATCATAAATTCAATTCTTGACCTGCTTGGCGATTGCGAAATACTGCCGGTTGCCGAAGGCGTGACAGAAAAAATTGTCATAAAACGCGCATGGGCGGCGGACAAGTATTGCGTATATGCCGGGGACACACCCTTTACCGCCGAAAGCATCAGCGTAACGGAACCGACTGTTACCGCAAAGGGCGGCTTTGAGGGCAGCAACATAACCGTAAGACTGTATACGGCGGACGGTGTGCAGATCAGCGTGGTAAAATTAAACATTATCGAAATATCAGGCAGAAAAATAGGAAGAATGGAAAGGATTTGATGTTATGGAAACAAAAAAAGTTGTAACAGGTGCGGCGGCTGCGGCGGTTGCC
>JAQXZB010000024.1 GCA_029226975.1 Clostridiales bacterium
GGAGAGGACAGGCTCTTTAAACGATGAAGTGTTAAGAGAGCTTTTTGACAGGCTTGTTTATCTGCGTTCTCTCGAGGAGAAAAAGGCTGAAATAACCCGTCTTATAGACGAGCAGGGAAAGCTTGACCCGACGCTTCTTAAGAGCATCGAAAACGCGCTCACCCTTTCGGAGCTTGAGGACATATACCGTCCCTACCGCCCCAAGCGGCGCACAAGAGCGACAATAGCAAAGGAAAAGGGACTTTTGCCCCTGTCTGAGCTGATTTTAGAACAGCGCCCGGAGGTTGACCCGGCACTGGAAGCTCAAAAATATATATCCGAGGAGGTATTAAGCATTGATGACGCTCTTTGCGGAGCAATGGACATAATCGCCGAGCAGATAAGCGACAATGCCGATTTCAGAAAAGCTCTGCGCGCCATGACCCTTAAAAATGCCGTAATTTCCTCCCGCGCCGCCACAGACGAGGACAGCGTTTATGCGCAGTATTACGATTTCTCGGAAAATCTCGGCAAAATCGCCGGCTACAAAATACTTGCCATAAACCGCGGCGAGAAGGAAGGCTTTTTAAAGGTTTCCATAGAAGAGGACGAGAGTGCGCCGATTGATTATCTTATAAAGCACACACTAAAGACTCCCCCTACCCCGTCCGGCGAATATGTTCGTCTTTCGGCAGAGGACTCCTACAGACGGCTTATCGCGCCCTCCGTTTGGACCGAAGCGAGGAACATAATGACCGAAGCGGCACAGGAGGCGTCCATAAAGGTGTTTAACAAAAATCTGCGGGGACTGCTTTTGCAGCCGCCCATTAAGGGCAGAGTGGTACTGGGTCTTGACCCCGGCTACCGCACAGGCTGTAAAATCGCGGTAGTAGATGAAACGGGAAAGGTACTCGATACCGGGATTGTTTACTGCACTCTCCCCAATCATGACCGCGAAAAGGCGAAAAATCAGCTTAAGGAGCTTATTTTAAAGCATAACGTTAATGTTATTTCCATCGGAAACGGTACTGCATCAAAGGAAAGCGAAATACTTGTATCGGAGCTTATCGTCGAACTTGACAGACCCGTAAGCTACGCCATGACAAACGAAGCCGGTGCATCGGTTTACAGTGCATCAAAGCTTGCGGCAGAGGAATTTCCCGACTATGACGTGGCACTGCGCTCCGCGGTTTCAATTGCAAGACGGCTTCAGGATCCGCTTGCGGAACTGGTAAAGATTGACCCCAAATCCATAGGCGTGGGACAGTATCAGCATGATATGAATCAAAAACGCTTGGGCGAGGCTTTGGGCGGAGTTGTGGAGGACTGCGTAAACAGCGTGGGAGTTGACCTTAACACCGCTTCTCCCTCACTGCTTTCCTATGTTGCGGGAATAAACAAGACCATTGCAAAAAATATCACCTCTTATAGGGAGGAAAACGGTAAATTCCATTCGAGAAAGGAGCTTTTAAAGGTTCCCAAGCTGGGAAACAAGACCTTTGAGCAGTGCGCCGGATTTTTGAGAGTTCCCGAAAGCGACAGCGTTCTTGACAACACCTCTGTGCATCCGGAAAGCTATAAGGCGGCTTTAGGGCTTCTTGATATTCTCGGCTACAGCGAAAAGGATGTTGCCGAGGGAAAAATTTCGGATATAAAAAAGCGTCTGGGCTATCATAACGTAAAACAGCTGTGTGAGGAGCTTGATGTCGGTGCCATAACCGTAATCGATATAGCGGACAGTCTGCTAAAGAAAGGCAGAGATCCCAGAGATGAGCTTCCCAAGCCTGTTTTAAGGAGCGACATACTCTCCATGGAGGACTTAGAGCCGGGTATGGTGCTTACTGGAACAGTCAGAAATGTAATCGATTTCGGCGCTTTTGTGGACATCGGCGTACACCAGGACGGACTTGTGCATATATCCCAGATATGCCAAAAATTTATAAAGCACCCCTCACAGGTTTTGTCTGTGGGAGATATTGTAAAGGTCAAGGTGCTTGACGTGGATATAAAGAAAAAGCGGATTTCACTGTCCATTAAGGAGGCCCAACAATGAATGTAATCTCATTCCCCCGTTTGGGAATACACTTAAATATTTCGCCGGTTGCGTTCCATATAGGCGCAAAGGAAATTTACTGGTACGCGCTGATTATACTTGCGGGATTTTTCTTAGGCGCGCTGTTTGTGACGCTTACCTGCGAAAAGCGCGGCATAAAAAAAGACACCGTATGGGACGTTGCGCTCTACGGGCTGATATTTGGCATAATCGGAGCGCGGATTTACTATGTGCTCTTTGCCCTTGACGAGTTTGACAGCCTGCTTGATATGCTCAAAATCTACAACGGCGGGCTTGCCATATACGGCGGTATAATAGGCGCGTTCCTTTCCACCTATGTCTACTGCCGCAAAAAGAAGCTCAGCATGCTTGCCGTTGCGGACGTATGCGTACCGGGACTGCTTATCGGTCAGGCAGTGGGCCGTTACGGCAATTTCACAAATGCCGAGGTCTACGGCGGTGAAACCTCCTCGATTTTGGGAATGTCCATAAACGGTGCTGCGCCGGTGCATCCGCTGTTTTTATACGAATCCCTGTGGAATTTGGCAGGGCTTGCACTTATGCTTGCCTTTAGGGATAAGGCAAAATTCAAGGGACAGACCTTTGTGTTTTATATATTCTGGTATTCCCTTGGGCGGCTGTTTTTGGAGGGAATGCGCGACCCGGCATACATTTTGTATCTAATTCCCGGTGTGCTTGGCATCTCGCAGCTTGTTGCCGCCATAGGCGTTATCGGCTCTGTTGTATTTTTCGTCATTATGCTAAAAAGAAAAAATGGGGTGTAACCGCACCCCCATTTTTATATTTTCAATAAAACAAATTGTAATAAGCATTTTCACCTACAATTGCAAAACCTATACCATTTGCCCAATTATAACTACAAGCTTCAAGTAAATTTCTCAAATGTCCGGGAGAACCGGCCCAAACATGAATAACATCTTTTGAAATCTGCCTGTACATTTCTTCATCAATAACTCTAATATGACATCTACCATAAATACCACCCAGTTTGAAATTATCAAGTCCGGATTTATCGGTATTTATATCAATTCCCCAGTTTTTGGTCAGATTAAGATATTCATTGTAAGACTTATCATAGTTTTCTCCGCCATAATAACCAAGATTTCTACTTTGTACCTGATTTTCAGCATATGCACCTCTTCTCAAAGGTTCATCAGGCAAATAAGTTCTGTAAAACGGTGCATAGCAGCCTTTTTCATTTTCAAGATTACCGGTGAATTTATGAGCAGTAGGACTATTTCCTTGTCCATCCCACTCATACCACTCAGGATGCATTACATGGTCTATACCAGCCCAAACAGTTGTATCTGCTAATGTTCCATCCCAATAAGTTGGAGTATTATTTTTTAAATTTCTTGCCCAACCATTATTGGGGTCAGAATACCACTTGTTAAGTTCATCTGCAAAATAATCACCGATTACTGTACTGAGAATGGGGACAGTCCAAATCTCATCATCTTTTCCTCTGTAAGAACTATTACTCAAATCTCTCATTATACAATGTGCAACACCGGCAGATGGATCATAATAAACCTGAGCACCTAACAACTCTGCCACATATCTGAAAGGCAACATAGTTCTGTCATTTACAATAATAGGATAAATATCATTAGGGAAATAATAAGATGCTGTATACCATGCCCCATCATTTTCTCCATTTGAATATCTGACCATTACCATTTTATTTTCACCCAATCTCAAATAATGAGTGGTATATGTATCTTTTCCGTCTATCCCATAATTCTTAATGACAACAACCTTATGAGTATCATCCCAATCAACCTCCGCACCCAAAGCTTCCGCCAAAAATCTTACGGGGACATAGGTTCTTTCGAGGTCTGCGTCCAATAAAGGCTCCATGTCGGGGAATGCAATTTCATTGCCGTTTACGGCAACCTTTATCCCGCTCTTTGCCCAATTTCTTTTTTCGTATATTTTACTCGTCAATTCACTTGTATTTTCGTTATTATGGGAGGTATTATCTGCCAATACACCAACGGAGCTTGACATAACAAGACCTGCCAACAGTATTGATATTATTTTCTTCAATGTACATTTTCCTTTCCTTTGCCAAATAGTTTATACATAAAATCATAGCACAATACAACCCAAAAGTCAAGAATGAAAGTCTTAGGACTCCGGATTGGGTACTCTTAAAAGCTGAATGTATCTTTTTCTTTCCTTTTCCTTATGTATCGCATATGTAAACGCCGCAATCTGCACCGCTCCGGCAGCCGCAAGCGCTTCGGCACAGGCTTCAATGGTGCTGCCTGTGGTGCATATGTCATCTGCTATTATAATCTTCTTTCCCCGCGCTCTGTCCGACGCTTCAAACGCACCCTTTACATTGTTTATTCTCTCAAGCCCCGAAAGGCGGCTTTGGCGTTTTGTGCTTCTTACTCTTTTTATAAGCTCCGTATCCGCCTTGGCTCCGGTAAGCCTTTCAAGCCAATATGCAAGCGGCTCGGACTGATTAAAGCCTCTTTCGCACATACGCTCCCTTGACAGCGGCACCGGCACTGCAAAATCAAAGCCCGAAAATATGTAAAAGTCCTCCATAAACTCCGCGGCAAGGTTATTTAGTATTTCGCTGTTTACTCTGCAATCATGGAATTTCAAATCCAGGAGCAGTCTTCTTGCCGTACCCGTATAAAACATGGGCGAAACAACGAAATCTATATGCTTTGTTGCCGGGAAGGTATCTCGTTTGTGGGTAAATTCCACCTTTTTGGCACAATCCGCGCAAAGTGCCGCTCCCTTATGGATATAAAGCGCATCGCTTTTCACCCTGCCGCATCCGGCGCAGTAGTATTTTTTCTTAAAAATCTCAAATTTTCTCATTTTTCCTCTAAGAAATGCACGGCCCTTCGACCGTGCATCGTAACCTATATGTAGCCTATGCCACACTGTTGGACTAAACGCTGCCCAGCCCGAAGCTTATCGCCAAGGCGGCGTCCACATCGGGGATTTTCCCGGGACCGAGTCTGCCTATTTTTTCTCTTAATCTCCGTTTATCGATGGTTCTTATCTGCTCCATTAAAATAACAGAATCCTTGCTTAAGCCGTATTCCTTTGCAGGAAGCTCAATATGCGTAGGCATTTTTGCCTTATTGATACGGCTGGTTATTGCCGCAGCGATAACCGTAGGACTGTATTTATTGCCGACGTCGTTCTGGATAATAAGCACCGGACGTACTCCGCCCTGTTCACTGCCCACTACCGGACTGAGGTCGGCATAATAAATATCTCCTCGTTTCACTATCACAACTTACTCACACTCCGTCAGTTTTTCCTCACAAAGCCTCAAACTCTCGTTTTCAGCCTCCAAACACATCTGTGACCACCAAAGATTGATATCGGACATTTCCTTATAGCCGTTTTCCAATTCCTTGTTTATATCAGTCTTTTTGTTCTGTGACAAAGCAATCCAGCCCCTTTCCTGCGTACCGATTATCCGTCACATTGACAGATAATCAAGTGTTTTCACCGCCTTTCCGTTCCTTAAATAAACCCTTGGGATACGTTTGCTTATCATGCAGGCTATTTCATAGTTTATAGTGTCAAGCCACGCCGCCATATCGTCAATCGTGACCTCTTCGCTGCCGAATATGATTACCTCGTCACCCTTGCTTATATTATTGACAGACGTGACGTCAATCATACATTGATCCATGCATATTCTTCCGATTATCGGCACTTTTTTGCCGTCGGCAATCATGCATGCCCTGCCCGAAAGCCTCCTTATATATCCATCTGCATAACCAATAGGAACGGTTGCTATTTTCGTTTTGTGATCGGTTATGTATTCCTTGCCGTAGCTTACTCCGCGCCCGGCTTCAACCTCCTTTATATATGATACACACGCCTTAAGGCTCATTGCATATTTAAGGTCAAGCCTTGATTTATCAACCTCCTGCGAAGGATACATTCCGTAAAGAATAATCCCCGGCCGCACCATTTCAAGATGCGTGTTGGGATACATCATAATTGCGGCGCTGTTTGCGATATGCCTTATGGGTATATTAAGTCCCCGCGCCCTTAGCTGTTCGTCAAGTGCCATGAATCTCTTAAACTGCAATTTTGTATATGTCTTATCATATTCGTCGGAGGTGGAAAAATGCGAGAACATTCCCTCAACCTCTATTGCTTTAAGCTGTGAAATTTTTATAATTTCATCAACTACGGCGCTGTTTTTTAAATCGTCTGCCACAAAGCCGACTCTTGTCATTCCCGTATCGATTTTAATGTGAATTTTTGCGGTTTTTCCCTTTTTTTGCGCAGTCTGCGACAGCAGCCTTGCAAACTCATAATCACCCACTGCGGGAGTTATATCGTAATCGATTATGTCCTCTATATCCTCCGCGGGGCTCATGCCCAAAATCAAAATAGGAACGTCTATGCCGCTTTTCCTAAGCTGAATCGCTTCCGCCTTCATTGCCACAGCAAGTCTGTCGGCGCCGTTTTCCAAAAATGTTTTTGCCGCTTCCAGAAAGCCGTGGCCGTAAGCGTCCGCCTTTACCGTTGCGCATATCTGCGCATTTTTATCCGTAATTTTCCTTATTTCCCTCATATTATGAGCCAGTGCGTCAAGATCAATTTCTGCCCATGCTCGTCTGTTCATCTTACTGCCCTTCTATCTTATCATATTTTATTCATTTATTCCAGATGTAATTTATGGATTTAAAATTTCTTTAAGCGCTTCGGGAATACATTCCAGCAGCTTGGTGGCGCATACGCTTTCCATGCCGTATTTTTGCGCGGCAATATCTCCCGCCATGCCATGTATATACACAGCCGCCGCAGCCGCCTTTGCGGTATCTGCGCATCTGGGAACCAGTGACGCGACAATTCCGGCAAGCACATCTCCGCTGCCGCCCGAAGCAAGCCCCGGATTGCCTGTATTGTTAATATATTGCACACCGTCCGCCGCTGTGACAATTGTATGATGTCCCTTTAAAATCACCGCCGCGCCGTTTTCCTGTGCAAACTCACTGCTCACATCAAGCCTGTTGCTTTCAATATATGAAAGGTCAAGTCCCGTAAGCCGCGACATTTCCACAGCATGAGGTGTAAACACCAAATCACAGGCACAGTTTTTAATTAAATTCGGATTTTTGGAAATACTGTTTATAGCGTCTGCATCGATAATAACCGGTACGGAGGAATAATTAAGCACTTGCTCTATAATCTGCATAACGTCCCCGCTTACTCCAAGTCCCGGACCGATTAAAACGGCATCGCATTTTTCGGCTTTTTCCAAAATTTTTCCGACGCTTTTTTGGGATAAATGTCCCTCCTGCGATTCAAGCGGAAGCGTCATTACCTCTGTAGTTTTTGATTCGAGAGCGGTGTTTATACAGTCAGGTACAGCCAATGTCACCAGTCCGCTTCCCGACACAAGTGCCGCCTGAGCGCACAGATACGCCGCGCCGGACATTCCCGCCGAACCGGCAATAATCAGCAGCTTTCCGTAATCTCCCTTTTGGGAATTATTTTTCCTTTTGGGGAAAATTTTTCTTACAAGCTCTTTATCCGTAACATTTATGCCATATCTATCCCCATCGGCTATTGTTCGCGGTATCGATATGTCCGAAACCGTAATTTTCCCCGTACAGTCCGCGCCGGGATACATAAACATTCCGACCTTGTATGCCGCAAAGGTAACGGTTTTATCCGCCCTTATGCACACGCCGCATATCTCGCCGGTATCGGCGTTTAAACCGCTTGGAATATCCACAGACATAACATATCGTGCGTTTTTGTTTATTTCATCTATCACCTTTGCCGCAGGGTCTGAAATTTCCCCATGTATGCCTGTTCCGAATATAGCGTCTATAACAATGTCATAGGAGCGGATTTCGCAGCCGATGTTCTCACACTCTGCCGCGTCCCTAATATCCGCACCCATATTTTTTATTATCTCATAATTTACCAGTGCGTCGCCCTTGTAATCGTTTCCGCACACCAAATAAACCGTCACATTTACGCCGCGATTTATCAGCTGTCTTGCTATGGCAAGCCCGTCACCGCCGTTGTTGCCCTTTCCGCAAAATATCGACACACGTCTTTCCTTTAAATCCGAAAAATCCGAAAAAAGCTCTAAAACGCAGGCAATCGCCGCATTTTCCATAAGAATTATGCTCGGTATTCCCGCTTCCTCGGCGGCTCTTTTATCAATCTCCCGCATCTGATGTGAAAAACACGCTTTCATAATATCAGCATCCTTTTAAGTCCCCGGAATGAATTATTCAAAAATAAATACGTTTCTCGGATTGTACTTGCGTATTGTTTCAAGCATCTTTGAGGTGGGCTGGAACAATATTCTCTTGGGCTTGTCATTCATAAGCACGTCTGCAAAGTACACAGGGCTAAGCGCCTTGTTTCCGCATACATCAAGCACATCCGTAACGGTTTTGTTGCGGTAATCCGCATTATGCGCATTATCGTCTATGCAGGCTACTATTTCAGCCGATTTAAAATCGAAGCTGGCAATACGCTTTCTTGCCTTTTTGGACATAATCTTGTCTATATCCATTTCACTGTTGGTAAGTATGTACTCAAATTCAACGCTTCTCATTCCCACAAGCAGATAGAAGCCGTACCACACGCCCGCAAGCAACAGGAAGCCTATGCTGAATATCCCCTGTCCTGTCTGCATGGCAGCCGCCACCGAGAACATCAGTATAATCAGCACAAGGGACAAAATCACCGCAAGCACCGCAAGTCCCGTAATTATCATAATATCCTTTTGGTCCTTCTGCTTCCTTAGCATATACTCCATAAATATATCGTTCATCATGTCTTATTCCTCCTTTGCCGCTATGGCGTCTTTAACAATTTCATACAGTGCTCTTAATGCTCTTCCCCGGTGGCTGACGCTGTTTTTCTCGTCATCATCGGCGCGGGCAAAGCTTTTTGCAAGCTCGTCCGAGTAGAATATCGGGTCGTAACCAAATCCGTTTTCGCCGTCCGGCTCGGTAAGAATTTTTCCCAAGACCTCACCTCTGGCGGTTACCTCCGTTCCGTCCGGGAATACCATCGCCGCACAGGTTACGAATTTTGCGCTCCGATTTTTTACGCCCTCCATCTCGCCCAAAAGCTTATTTATCCTCTCCGCATCTGACGCGCCCTCGCCCGCATACCGCGCCGAATGAACGCCCGGTGCGCCGCCTAAGGCCTCCACGCAAAGCCCGGAATCATCCGAAAGCACAATATCGTCCGTCAGCATTGCAACGGCTCTTGCCTTTATAAGCGCGTTTTTCTCAAATGTATCTCCGGTTTCCTCGGCGTCAATTTCTATTCCCGCCTGCTCCTGCGATATAACCTTAATACCCAGTTCACCGAAGATTTTTTCGATTTCTCTGATTTTGCCCTCATTTTTTGTGGCTGCAATAATATTCATCATTTCCTCCGATTCACACTTCCGTTATTAACCGCTCAGTGTATATATTAGATATTCTACTACAATTTGCGCAATTTTGCAAGCCTTTCTTAAAATTTAACCAAAAAACATCGAAAAAAATCCGGCGAAGCGCACTGCGCCTTGCCGGATTTTTGACTTAATTTGTCAATTCACCAAATCTTGACATCATCGCCGCCGTTTCGGCACGTGTTGCATTTGCAAGAGGAAGAAGCTTTCCGTCATTGCCCTGCATGATCGAATGTCCCACAGCCCAGCTCATGCCGTCTTGGGCATATTCAGGCACCTGTGCATTGTCATTAAACTGCGAAATGTCGCCGGAAATATCAGTGTCAAGCTTCTTATAGCCCGAATATCTTCTGAGCATTACCGCCATATCCGCGCGGGTAATGTTCTTATCGGGCGCAAAGCTGTCCTCGCCCACGCCGGTTACAATACCCATTTCCTCTGCCCAGCCTATTGCCTTTGCATAATAAGCCTCCTTGTCAACATCACCGAAGCTTACCTCTCCGTCAAATCTGGGCTCGCCGTCAAAGCGATAGAGCATTGCCGCAAACATACCTCTCGTAAGCGGGGTATTGGGCGCAAACTCATTATCCTCAACACCGTTCATATAGCCATTGCAGTGCATATATGCCACATTGTCAAAGAACCAGTCCTTACCGGAAACATCGCCGAATATATCGCTTACGTCCTTAATTTCAAAGCTGCTCGTTATCTCGCCCTTTAAATCCTCTGCGTCCACAGTTACCACCGCCGTTGCCGTTCCCTTTTCGGTATTGTTTCTGTAGCTTACCGCAAAGTCCGCACTGCCGTAAAGCTCCTTGTCATTCCACATAACCGTCACCTGCGGCTCCACGCTTTTTCCGGTATAAATCTGGTCGGGAATGGGCTTTATGGTAAAGTCGTTTATATCCTGTGACAGAATAACCGAACATGGCTCCGACAAATGTTCGGCATTCTTCATATCCGTAGCCCTGAAATACATATTGTATTTTACGTTCTTGCTGTTTACAAGCTCCGATTTTTTGATATTGAGCGCATAATCAACGTCCTCCTCGGAAGTGCTTATGCTTATCGGCGAAAGCACCGTATCATTGCAGGCGTATTTATAGCCTGCCACCTCATCATCGCGGTGCTCGATAATGGTTGTGCGGAATTTCAGATTTTCATCGGCGCTGTAGCTTCTGCTCACTTCTCCGTCCGCATCCATATCATAAATAGCTGCAATATATGCATTTTCCGGCTCCTCATCAACGGCATAAAGCATCATCAGTGAAATGAAATCATTGCCCTCAACCTGTACGGGAATCATATACTGACTGTAACCGTTCTGCGGTGTTACATTGCAGGTGAAAAATTCTCCGTCTATACTGTACCACTTTCCGTCAAAGGTTTCCTCAAAATAAACATTGTCCCAATCGGCGTTTACGTCGGCATTTCCCAAATCGTAAACCGTACTTGTTCCGTCCTCGTTCATTTTTTCGTAATGACATATGAAATCAACACTCTTAAGCGCCGTAGCGTCCTCCGGGTTTGTAATTTCCATATAGAAATGGCTTGTTTCCGTATTTATTCCGGTTCTTAGCTTACCCGTAAAGGTCTGCAGCTTATCGGTCTTTAAAAGTACGTCCTTTATATATTTACCGTAGCTTTCGCTTACGGCAATATCGTTGTATTCTTCCGCCATTTTTACGGTGCTGTCGGTATCGGAACCGGTATTTGATGCTATTGTCGGATAGAAAAAGCCCATACCTACACATCGGTTAAGGGACGCGCCCGTTCCTCTGTAAAGAACAACCGGCTCCTTGCCCTGTACCTCTCCGACAAAATACTCTCTGGTGCTTCCCGGCGGAGTTCCCAGCACTTCCAAAACCTCTGTCGCCGAGGGCAGCAGATCCTTCATATTATTTGCAAAATCATATAAATCCATCACGCCGATTATGCCGTTGTAAACCGACTGAATCTCCTCGGCGCGGCGGGCAATCTTTGCATACAGCTCTTTATTGTCCAAAGCCGCAAAAAGCTCCTCGGACATTTTTGAAAAGGCTTCGTTAAGCTTGGGAATTCTCGACAAATCGGTCAGCGCAAGGGTAAGGTCCGTAGAATCCGACCATTCATCATCTTGGTTGTAGGTCTTTGCGAAGGCATCTACAATTCTTCTGCCTACATCGGCCGCGGCTGCCGTCTGACCTTTTTTATACGCCTCGTCAAAAACGCTCATCCATACATAATTCCAGCCTGTACCCGGCTCAACCTCCTCTGATGCCACCATATAATCTCCGTACTTGGAAAGAACGGTCATTGTTTCAAGATTGGAGGTAAGGCAGGTGTCAAAGCCGAAAATATCCGTCTTTTTGTTTCTCGCCTCATAAAGCGCCTTTGCAAGCTCGCCATATTCTGTAACAGACATCATATTTTCGGTGTTTTCATCGCGTTCAAAACCGCCCAATGGGCCGCCGCCGTGATCCCACATTTCAAGCATAAGGTGATCCGAGGGCGCATATGTAAGCGCAAATTCCATAAATTCACCGACGGTGCATACATCACCCATATCCAGGTTGCTGTCATATGTATAAATTAGGTTCATTTTATCGTCATCAACGCGGTAAATCTGCGTATGTTCGTTATCCGGCGTGATATAGGCATTCTCCTTTATCAAGCCCTCCTTAACGGCCTTCTTATCCGCTTCGTGGGGATTCCACGTTTTTGTACCGCCGGTCATTACAAGTACGGTTACATTGTCCGGAATGTCCGCCGAAAGCATCTCAATCAAGTCACTTGTGGCAGCTCCGCTGCCGCTTTCAAGGTCTGTACCGCACATATAAACGCATACCGTCCAGTCGCTTTGCGGCAGTACCTTGATATTCTCTGCCGCGGGAATGGGCGATTCGCCTATTTTAATTGCATCGCTGCTTTTTGCGGCAAATACGGGCGCCGTTCCCGCCATCATTGCCGATACGGCAAGCAGGGAAACTGCCCTTTTCAAAAATCTTTTCATACACTCATCTCCTAATTTTTCAATATTCAAAATTATTCCACCTTGATTATATCATATAAAGACCGCCAAAACAATACAAAAATATAAATTTTTTCATTTTTTTCCGTAAAATTCCGGAATAAACTCCTTGTCCGCCGCCGAGCCATCCTGAATGAACACATTTTCCATGCCCCTGTCCATGCAGTAGTTTACCATCGCGTCATAATGCTTTGCATTAAGCTTTCTTGTAAGCTCCTCAAACTCCGCCGCATTTTTCATGGGCGTGTACTGGCTCATAAGACTTATATAGATATTGTTTCCGTAAGTTTCCCAAAGATAATCCATAATCTTTTTTGTATCAAAAAGCAAAGACGGAAGCATCAGATGCCTGACGATTATCCCCCTTGTCATAATCCCATTTTCATTAAATACCGGCTTCCCTGTCTGTGAATACATTTCGGCAAGCGCCGCCGAGGCAAATTTAAAATACCCGGGAGCACATGAATATTTTTCGGCATACCTGTCCGAGAAATACTTCATGTCCGGCAAATACACATCCACATAACCCGAAAGAGCCTTAATCGTATCCGTCCGCTCATATCCGCTGCTGTTATAGACCACAGGAAGCTTCATTCCCCGTTCCTTTGCAATATCCAACGCCGAAATAATCTGCGGCACATAGTGTGTGGGCGTTACAAGATTTATGTTGTTTGCACCCTCCTCTTCAAGGCGCAAAAACTCCTCCGCCAGTTCCCCAACGCTTATTTCATAGCCCATATTTTGGGTGCTTATGCGGTAATTTTGGCAAAATACGCATTTTAGAGTACAGCCCGAAAAGAAAACCGTCCCGGAGCCGTTTTTTCCCGATATGCACGGCTCCTCCCAAAAATGCAGTGCGCTTCTTGCAATCCTTATCCTGTCATCCGCGCCGCAAAAGCCCTTTTCTCCCTCATGCCGCTTTGCGCCGCAGCGGCGGGGGCACAGCTCACATCCCATACAAAACGCCTCACTCATGTCTTTTTATGGTATGATACCATATTTATCCGAATTTTTCAAGGCATTACAAAATATTGACCGCATATTTTTTGTACGGCAAAATAAAAATTGCACGAATATGCCGACGCTTTTATACTTAAGCGCGCATATTCGTGCAATATGTGTTCCTGCTGCTTAATTAGCCTTAAAATAAGCCCAGCCGTAATCATTGGTACAGTTCATTACTGCCGCAGAGCTACCGTTTAATTCATAGCCGTTTTCCTTTACGGTTATAACAGCGCCGTTTGCAACTGTATCCAGTCCCAGCTGTTCATTGTATAAATATCCCTCGCTCAGAATTCTTCCGCTTTGTCCGGGTACAATATTTTCAAGAGCAATGCCCGCAAAGCTGTCCGCACTGTCCTCAGCCGTCATGGGTCTTGCCTTTCCGTTTTCGATACAAACCGCCGCAAAGCGTTTTATCGCTGTTGTACTTCCGTTTTCAAGGACTCTTTCCTTATCTGTAAAGGTGGGATAGTATTCGTTTGCGGTAACATTGTATATATCGGCATATCCGTACTCCGAAATTGCCTCATTTATCTTGGCAAGCATATCTTCATTATTTACCGTAAAATAATTTTCATTAAATACGATATTCACTTTTTTTGACGCATCGCCGTCAAAAATCAGAGTAAGCTCCTTATTTACATTGCTGCAGTTGTCAAGCCGTCTGCCGATAGTATTATATACATATGTACTTGTATCCGCACCTACCAACGAGCCGGAAATATCCCACTCTCCGTAAGTGTATCCGCTTATTCCTCCGCCGCCGGGCTTTGCGGTACTGTTTCCGAACAAGGTCTGTGCCGCTGTACCGCTTATCTCAACCTGTGAATTGCTTTGGGTAGAATTGCTCACAATCCTGAGCGCTCTGCCCAAATTGTCGGGTTTGTAGCCGAGCGGATCACAGTCGTTTAAGATTATATCATAATCACGCCTTGTTGCATACTGCGTATGCAAATCCGTATTATTCCACGGGAAATCCGCACTTCTTATAAACAGTCCGTCAAATGTACAGTTGTTAAGAACAACCAGGTCATCTGTTGTACTTCCAAGTGATTCAACCGTAATATCCTGTCCCTCTCCTGAAATCATATGACAGTTATTTAAAATATTAACCTGACGTCTTGTGAAGTTCTTGTTATTATGTACATACCATGCCCGTTGCACCGACTTGAATGTTGTGTTTTCAAACACCTCTATAACTCCGCTTGCCGAGCCGTAGCCCCATGCGGTAGTCCACTGCCATACGTCATTGCGGTTTGTTCCGTAGCCGTTATCAATGTAATAATCTGTCGCACCTTTATTGCCGAAATGCTCTATATGACAGTTCTTAACATATCTCACAATATCCGGATTGCTGCCGCTGCCCTCGTCATGTACGGGATAGCGAAGATTTCTCGCCGTTATGGTGAGATTTTCCAATCCTCCGGTTGGTTTCATGTTGATTGTGGAGGACTTCATAATCTGATTTCGACCCTGTGCCGTTGCGGAGGTGCTGTCAGGCAGCTCACCCTTGATTATACATTCGTCACTGCTTGTTCCTCTCAATGTTACATACGCTTTGGGAGTAAGGTCTATCTCCTCATAAGTACCGGGCGCAATATCTATAATGTATCGCTTGTATGCACTGCTGTCGGTTATGGAATTGTTCGCCGCACTTATATTGTCATAGTCGCCGCTGCCGTCCTTGGCAACCTGTATATGCACCTCATCATAAGGTTCAAGCACTGTTTTGGATGCAATAGGGCAAAACGTGTTCATGTCCCATAAAAATGCCTTTAAACAATAATCGCCGCTGCCGTTATCAGGCACAGTGAGCTTTGTTTCAAGCGTTTTATATTCTGTATCCGATGCGGCCACATCAACAGCATCCATAGCAATCTCCACAAGTATACCTTCTTTGTACAGTGATTGAACAAGCGCAAGTTTTATGTCCCTGCCGGAGGTGTTTTGCAGCTTATCCGCAAATGCGCAAATTTCACCCGGCTCTATTGCGCCGCTGTCGGTTATATCCCTCTCGGTATACTCTCCTCTGTCCTTTATCATGCGAATAACGGACGGTTTTTCTGCCGCGGCAGACAAATCCGTTACTTTAAAATTATCTATGTATATGGGTGTTGCCGCAGCACTGTTGCATATTTCCACATACGGATTCCAGCAGGTTGTAAAGTTCACCGTCTTTTCTATATGTATCCATTGACCGGTTTGGGTATAGGTTCCCAAATCCTGCGCCCCGTCCCATACGGGATAGAATCTTATATATGCCTTGCCGCCCTCTGCGGTATATACGTCAAATTCAATTAAATATGTTCTGTTTATGTTATTCCCCTCTATACAGAGATTGTTAATTGATGTGTCCGTCATTTGCAGCTTAGCATTGCCCCATTGCTGTGAAACATCCATTTTAAGCACATTTTTGCCGTCAAATCCGGTCATAGACAATGTGCTCGCCCATGTTCCCGGCTTAAACAGCATACCGTTATCGCCGACATTTCCTTCTCTTTCAAAGTCATAGCTGATAACCACATTTTCGGCGGCGGTTGTAAAGGTACTTTCATACGGCTTAACCGCCGACCCGTCCGCACACTTTACCGCATCGGGAACATTTATTGTATATGTCTCTGTGCCGTTTAAAGGCTTCTTTGTTTCAAGAGTTACAATCATTCCGTCAGAGTCAACGTTGTTTGTTGTTTCTACCGTTTCACCGTCTGCAGTTTTCAGACTGATATGTAATGCCGTACTCGAATCAATCGGACTGCTGAAGTAAACCTTTGGATATACGTATGTTGTAACATTCTCTGCGCCGCTTGCCGGAACTGTCTTTGAAACAGACGCATCCAAAACCTCTGTTATGGTTATTTCATCTATCGCAAAGCTGAGCGTATCACTATACGGCAGTACAAACGCAAGATAATGAGCTTTATCGGCCGATAATGACACAGTTTTACTGTAGACTGCGGTACCGCTTGCAAAATCCGCCAACATTCCGCCCTTTCGGTTTGTTGTTGTCTCGTTGGCTTCGTCCGGAACGGGTTTTTCATCAATACCCATTCGCATATACCGTCCGGTTCCGCCGGTTTTCTCCATAGTGAATTTTATCATATAGCTTTTCTCGCCGGTTCCCCCTGTTGTGGGAATACACATTCTCATAAAACTGTCTTGTAAAAGATTTACATTAAGCTTGCCGCTCGCTATATTCATTCCCTTTTCGCTCGGCACTCGTCCGTCACTATCACCGGTTTCACCACGAAACCACCCCGAAGCCCAGCTGCCGTCCGATGTGTAGAGAAAAGGTGCGGTTTGTCCGTCATAACAGGAAAACGTCAGATCTCCAACATCTGCGTAGTTTCTCGTAACCTTTGTTTCGCTGTCAAAGGTATACTTTAAAACCTCAGTCCCCTCCGCCGCCAAAGCGGAGAAACACTGCCAGCTTGCAACAGACATAGCTATTGCGGTCAATGCCGAAATAATTTTATTAAATTTCATATTTATCTCCCTATTATAAGCTTTTAATCTGCCATGCACCGATTTAGTTAATTTTTGTAAGCGGATCTAATGTGCTCATATCCCACAAAAACGCCTTTACAGAATAGTCCGAGCCTGCGGGCATATCAATCTTTGAATTAAGAGTTTTGTACGATGTGTCGGCTGCCCCAACAGTAATCGGGACTTTAACAGCCTCTACAAGCTTATCGCCGCAGTACACCGCTTGGATAAGCCAAAATGTTGCATCACTGCCATGGGTGTTTTGTATGTTCTCTGCAGTCGCACTTACTTTGCCATTATCAGCCTTTGTCATGGTTACAGCAGCTTTTTTAGATATATCAACCACCTTGAAATTATCTATGTATATGGGGCCTGCCGCCACATTGTTGGTTATTTCCACATACGGATTCCAGCATTTTGTAAATGTTGCTTTTCTCCATACGTGCATCCATTTATCGGTATTTTTGGCATCTGATACCAATGACTGATTATCACCAAAAGTAGGAACAAATGTTATACTTGCTCCGCTGCCACTCGGTATATATAAATCAAATTCAATTAAATATGTTCTGTCTATATTATCTCCCTCTATATAGTCATTATTTATATCCTTATCTCTCACATATAATTTAGCATTGCCCCCTGGCTGTGAAGCAACAATTTTGAGCACACTACTATGTCTGCTAAATTCAGTCAGGGACAATGTGCTTTCCCATGGAGTAGCTTGAAGCATCATACCGTTATCGCCCTGGTTTCCTTCCTTCTCAAAGTCATAGCTGACAACCACATTTTCATATGCTGTTTTAAATGTGCTTTTATAGGGCATAACCGCCAATCCATCCTCACCTTCTACCGTATCGGGGACATCTATTGTATATTTTTTGTTGCCGTTTAACGGTACTTTTGTTTTAAGCGTTACAATCATTCCGTCAGAGTCAACGTTGTTTGTTGTTCCTACCTCATTGCCGTTTTCGTCCTTTAATTTGATATTCGACGCTGTGCTCGTATCAATCGGTTTTGCAAAATAAACCTTCGGATATGCATAGGTTGTCACATTCTCTGCGTCCTTTGCCGGAACTGTCTTTGAAACGAATGCTTGCGAGGATACTTGCGTTACTGTTAATTCATCTATAGAAAATTCAAGCGTACCATCGGTCGGCAGTACGAAAGCCAGATAATGTTTAACATCAGACGAAAGTGATACAATTTTGCTGTACGTTACCGGTCCGTTTTCAAAATTAGCTACCATTCCACCCTTTCTAGCCGTTGTTATATTGTTGTCTTCTCCCGGTTCCGGTGTGCCATCAACACCCAGACGCAAATATTGCCCAACGCCGGTTTGTGTCATGGTAAATTCTATCTTATACTCTTGCTCACCTGTACCCGGGGTTGTGGGAATACGAACTCTCATATAACTGGTTTTTTGAAGATTTACATTAAGCTTGCTGTCTTGTATCCACATTTCGTTGGCTTTGGGCAATCTGCCTCCGTCTGTTGTTTTCGTATCATAGCTGAAATATCCCGAAGCCCAGCTGCTGTCCGATGTGTAGAGAAACGGCTCGGTTTGTCCGTCATAACGGGAAAACGTCAAGCTGCCATTGAAGTTCTCTTCCGAATAATTTCTCGTAACCTTTTCTTCTTCTTCTCTGTCAAAGGTATACTTTAAAATCTCTTTTCCCGCCGGCGTTTCCCCCTCCGCAAAAACGGAGAAACACTGCCAGCTTGCAACAGACATAGCTATTGCGGTCAATGCTGAAATAATTTTTCTTGATTTCATGTTGATTCTTCCTTTCGTTATAATTTTTGGTTAATATTGTTACTGATTTTATTATATAACGTAATAATATTTAAAACAACTGCAAATTCTTGTATAAAAACTATACTTTTGTGCATAAAGAATTTTTACATCGATTTTGTCATCGTTTTTTCACTGCTTACAAAAGCTTTATTGCCGTTAAAGATTACCTTAACCTCGTCCTTACTGTCTGTAGTCAAGGTATATTCTCCGTTTTTCATCAAAACAGAGAATTTCGCCCCATGATACATAAAGCTAAACTCAACCTTTTCCCACCACGGCATCATATGCGGATTTATCTCTATATGCTTTTCGCGGCATACAATCCCCGCAATTCCTCTGAATACCGCATACCATGCGCCCACAAGGCAGCCCGAATGAACTCCCTGCCAGCCGCATTTATGTATATCGTAAACATCTATATACGCCGTTTCAATAAGATAATTATACGCCGATAACATTCTGCCGTTATCTGCCGAGCATATCGAATGGGGTGCAAACGACAGCGATGATGAGGATTCGCACATCTTCTCATAATAATCCCAGTTTGCCGCGTAATCCGAATTTTCGGGATTTATATTCAGATAGCTGTACAGAAGCATAACATCGGGCTGTTTGATTATCTGACTTTTATGGTAAAGTCCCGACGATTTCATCTGAAAGTTGACTGCGTTATTACCGCCCGCCTCCTCAAGAGAGCGGCTTAGGTCAAAATAACCGTCAAACTGCGGAATCATACCGTTTTTATCCAAGGGCTGATACAGCTTATCGGCAATCTCACTGTAGTCATTTTCCATACCGAACATTTTTGCATATTCCGTTACCTTGTCCAATACGAACTTGACAAGGTAATTTGTGTATGCGTCATTATCCACATACGGGTGATGCTCGTCCGTACCTGTCACACAGCGTATCTCATATCTGCCGTTATGCCACTCAACCCGGCTTTTCCAAAATTCGCACAGTTCCGTAAGCATTTCCATTCCGTAATCACGCAGAAAATCAATATCGCCCGTTACTGTATAATAATGAATTATTCCCCAGGCTATATCGGCGTTTATATGAATTTGCATAAACGGGTGACGCGCGTATATCCACACTCTCTCATCGCCCTCAACAGATGAACAGAATGCATATTTTGCTCCCTTAAAGCCTGCCTCGCACGCGTTTTTCTTTGACTGTTCCAGAAGTCTGTAACGATACATCAAAATCTTTTTTGCCGTTTCAGGCGCGGTGTATATAAATATCGGAAGCTGATACACCTCGCAGTCCCACCATACAAAATCGTTATACCTTTCTCCGGTCAAGCCCTTTGCGGCAACGGAATGTATGCTGTCGGTATGGGACGCGGAGATAAGCGAATGGTAATTTGCAAATCTTATGCCCGCGTCCGCCTTTTCATCGCCGCTTATATGAATATCAGCCATTTCAAACGCCTTGCCGTATTTTTCCATATGCCGGTTAAAATACTCGTCATATCCTAATGTTTCCTCATGGGGAACGGACACATCGCCCTCCCTGGACGATACGATATGTACGCATTTTTCAACAGTGTATTCCCTGCCCTTTTCAGACTCAAAGCCTGCAATATTATAAATCAGCCCGTCCTCCGATTTGCCGTTCCATTTAACCTGTGCCGGAGATATATTTGTAACCGTTGTTATGCCTGTTTCAAAGCCGTATTTCTTTCCCATAAGCGTATGAACATATGTCATATTCTCTTTTACGCTCTCGCTTAATAAAGAGGTTATTTTCTGACCCCCGGTTTTTACACGCTTATCTATACCGGACATCACCTCCACTCTCTTGCTGTGATTAACCGGTGTAATTTTGACCTTTAGGCAATATACATGGTCATCGGCATAGGAGGAAAACCTTTCAAAGGCAAAATCCGTTATATCGCCCTTGCTGTTTTCCCAACGCACATTTCTTACAAGCCTTGCGGTTTCAGGCTCTATATACCGCTCCCAAAAAATAAGCTTACCTTCCCAGGGATAGAAGGTTTCACCGTCTATGCTTATTCTTATGAGCAGAAAATCCGGGTTGTTTATAACGCTGTCCTGATACTCAAATTCCTTAAGCTTATCCTCATCGATATAATATTTTTTCATATATTCATTATCGGGAAACGGCTCCATAACCTCAATTATTTCGTCTATAACCCCGCGGATATATGCGCCCTGAATTCTTAACGACCCGTATTCCTCAAAGCTTCCCCGCACACCGATATAACCGTTTCCGGTGGTAAAGAGGGAGGCGTTTAGAGCCTCATCCTCAATATGATATTCTTCTTCAATAAATCGCTTTGATGTTGCCTTAAGCATATAAATCCTCCTTTTTTGGTTTGTCACCGTTCTGTGCGGTATACAGATCTGCACCTATTACTTATAGATAACGGTACAGTACGGTATTGACCATGAATTACATATGAGGAGCTTTGAACAAAAATCTCCCGCATCCTTTCTTGTAATTATATCACTATGTGCTCCGAGGCTTACCATATCTCTTGCATTGGTATCGCATATATAAACCGGTTTCTCCCAAGTATGTGCAATATACTCATCAAGATTTTGACCTTCACCGGTCTGTATAGGCTTTATCCTCATCAATAATCCATCCATATCAACCACTTCTGCCATTATAGAGCTTCTCTCGGCAGAATAATCACCAAGAGCGGTAAGCGCCAGTGATTGTTTTCTTTCGGTATTGCCCGTATAAACAGGCTTGCCGTCTATAACTCTTGCAATCACCTGGGCAGATTCAATTTCGCCTTTGTCAATTGCCGATGAGTTTACTCGTATTACATCGCCTTTTTGAAGCACGCACATCTCCGTTCCGTCTTCTGTAGGAAATTTTTCGTCTTCATCGCTGTCAAGAAATTTTCTTTTACCGTCATGGTAGATAGTAATTCTTCGCACAATGTCATTATCATCATTTATGGCAATTGACGTATCGGCTACTATTCCGACATAGTTACCTCCGGAAACGCCAAGACCGGGAGCCTCAAACATTATACCCACATCCGATATCATGGAATCGTTTGAAATCGAATAAAGCTCTATCTTATCCGACAATTTATCATTTTCCAGCTCGCTGTATAAGTTTGATACAACCTCAAAATCTTTTTTTGATGCCGTAACGATCATTTCATCTTCGGGAACCTTAAGCAAGATCGATTTATTATTCTGCAAAACAGCCTTACCTGCCAACATATAATAACCGTTATGTTCCTTTACATGCAGCTGTGCCAAAGCTCCCTCTGCATATGACGAGTATGTAATATGCAGTGAATCCTTAGTTTCTTCCGTTCCGGGCTCTTTTGTCATATCGTTCCTGCTGTTATACGAGGTATCAAGATAGCTGATTTCCTTTTCTCCGTTTATTCTAAACGCCATAAGCTGATAAATGGTTTTTCCCGAATTTGTCAGCACATTAAGTATTGCCGAATTCTTTTTGTACTGAATCCCGTCAAGTTTAACCTTTTGTGCCAGTTTGTAGGTTACAATATCCTCAGTCTGCACATCATAGCACTTGATATACACACGATCGTCATCTTCGCCTTCCCAAACCTTTGTGATGTAACCGAAGCTGCATTTTTCCGTTTCTGTTTCAAAAAATACAATCTGCGATTTATGGTTAAGGTAGACCGTAACATTATCCCCGGCTTTGGGCATGGCGTCTTGGAAAGATGAATCGAATTTGATTTCATTATCGTTTATCTGTACCCATGTTCCGTCACGCTCTATTACCGCTTTAACCGTTCCGGAAATACTGTCATCGGAAATGGTTATGGTGCGGAAGTCGGCACATTCCGTAACCGATACAATATTTCCTTTAGCTATATCGTCTACACTTGCCAAAGTCCCGTCCATACGCTTAAAAACAGTATCATCATCGTATTCAATCACATTTGACGTGTCGTTTTTATCGTATATCCTCTTAACAATCTTATCAATATTTGATACTGCCAAATATCTGTAGCTTACTACGTTTACCACATCATATTTACCGTCACCGTCAGAATCGTTGAGCATAACCGTTCCCGATGTCGGCTTCATCATAGCATCGGTGTATTCAGATGCCGGTCTGTAATTGTAAATCACATATGCATCAGCATTAAATGACGCAGTCTTTGTCTTGCCGTTTAACTCATAGGTATATTTTTTTGAAGCGTACGAAATTATATCTTCCGCATCAATTATCAACACCTTATCGTTCTTTTTCATTTGCGCATAAAGAAGTGTAGGTATGTCCCCGTCATTATAATCTTTGTAATAATATGTAACCGAGCAGCCTATCAATTCATCGGTGTAAAGACCTTCCGAATAAAACACCGTATCATCGATTCTTACATAGCCCTCGCGCATTGAATAAGCTTTAGACAAGGCAATCTCACCGCTTGCATAAATCAGACCGTTACCTTTATAAATATGCATAACATCCTCAAGATAAATCTTATCAGAAACCACATAATCACCGTTGAAGCAGTCTCTGATTGCTTTTGCATTAAGGGTATTATAGACAAGAATAACAGCGTTACCCCAAGTAAGCGCACTGCTTGATGAAGCACCGGAGGTAATACCGAGTTTTGCTGCCTGCTGCATATAAGCAGCCCTGCCGCCTCCCGATGACCTTATTATCGGCTCATAACCCAGAATATCCACAAGCGCCATAATCATATCATCGGTACTGACCGAATCACCGCCAAAGGAAATTGCATTCGGGCTGATTTCCCCCAGCATATCCATGGCCGCACCCGGATCAACCAACTCCTCCGGCTCAAACTCTATACCGCTGTCCACAACTCCCCAAGCCTTTAAAAGCTCGCACTTATTTTCAACAGCGTCATTTTCATCTGCAAAAACAGAAAATGCAACAACAGGACATATCATAACAACCGCCAAAAAAATTGCAATAATTCTTTTCATACTCATCCTCCTATATTATCCAAATCAATTAACATCATACAAGCTTGATATGATGACAGCCACCTGAGCACGCGTAGCATATGAATATGGCATAAAGCTTCCGTCTATACCGTTTACAATTCCGTTTTTTGTCAAAATCTCCACGCTTTCAAGTGCATAATCGGCAATCCCGGACTTGTCGGCAAACTCGGTAATGTTCTGTCCCTTTGATAAATCTTTTCCGGCAAGCTTTGCTGCGCGGCACGCAATAACCGCCATATCCTGTCTTGTAATATCCTGCCCCGCACCAAATTTATTATCGCCTATGCCCTGTATAATTCCTGCCTCTACCGCCGCGGCCACATACTCATAATACCATGCATTTTGGCTCACATCGGCAAAATCCGCCTTAGCACCGGATTTTTCCAGACCGAATGCAGTCAATATCATTTTTACATATTCTTCCCTTTTTACATTGTTATTCGGAAGAAAAGTTCCGTCGTCATATCCATTTATAACGCCAAGCTTAAAAAGCTTTTCAATATGCGGTTTTGCCCATGAAACAGAATCAATATCGGTAAGCACAGAGTAAGAATTATATTCCTTAACGGGCGCCTGATGTATGGATCCGGTGCCTGATGCGGATGACGAACCGGAAGATGAACCGCCCGAACCGCTGCCGCCGGAGCCGCCGGATTGAGGCTGCAATGCCGCCGCAACCGCCGACTGATACGCTGTTTTAATACCCGCCGAAGATGATATGTTTGCATTTAGCATATTGGAATATACGGTTATTTCATTTGCTGTTGTATTTAATGTAATTCCCAAAAAATCTTTATTTTCCTCAACCACTTTCTTCATATCGCCCCAGCCGTTGGCATTGCTTGCCGCCTGTACCAAAACCAATTCCGAAAACTTTGACCGAAAATCATCCGCACTTTCCACTTTATTTTTGGAAAATTCATTAAATACTGTTGTTCTTATCCCATCGCTCAACAAATCGGTATATGTTTTATAAGGCGAATAATCTTGAAGTCTCAGAACTGTTTTATTATTATCAAGCACTGTCTTTAATTCATCCGACGATGCCGCATTATATATCTCGTCAAGGGCAACAGCCTCTCCTGCCGCAATTTTAAAGGATGCTGTGTCATACTCATTGCCGGATGCAAGAATTTCGCAGATATATCCCAAATCTCTCGATGTGTCCGAAAAAACAGAATACATAGATTCATTTTTGTCAAAAAGCACATTGATATTATTGACTGCTGCATTTTTCATATCAGCAGATGACTTGTTCTTTGATGCGGTGTTTATCTGCCCGATGGCACTGTCCGTACTTCCGTAATAGTCAAGCTTTGTTGAATACGGGATTTTAATATTGCTTTCGCCCACCAAAACATCATATGTGCATGGCTCTCCCAAGACCTTAAAATTTATATTATATTTCCCGGTATCATCAGATGCTGACTGGTCTTCAAATACAATCTCACCATTCTTTAAAACACGAATGGTTATCTGTGTATTTTTTTGAGCTGTGCCCGAAACCTCAGCCATATATGTGCTTCGGTCATAGGTACAGCTTGTAATATCAGCATATGCGACTGTGCTAAAAAGCACAATCGCCGCTGTCGCTGACAAAATCATCTTACTAATATTCAAGCTTAATTTCTTCAACATTTACTGTTCCCACCTCATTAGAAAATACTATTTTTATACTGTCAAGTTCATTTCCCGTCCAATGAACCGGAACATTATACTCAATCACATCTTTGGAATACGGCTTAATATCAAATATGGTTACCGAGCCGCCGCTGTAAAGAGACTGATCCTTTAACTTGTAATAAATCTTGGCATACTTTGCGCCTGTATTGTTGGCAAATTTAACCTTTACATTTTTAATTCTGCCCGCCTTCATTCCAAGCTTTGCCGGTGACTCTGCCCATGCCTCATACGCCTTTGTCTTAAGTGTCACAAAATCACCTTTGCCGCGCTTTGAATAAAAGCTTCCGCCGAATTTCCATTCGTTTAAGGTATCATCTGACGCCCGCCATGTAACATTCTTTATGGTAAAATATGCCGCATTTTCCTCTTCATTGTATTTAGCCTCCTTTGCACCGAGCGGTTTTACAAAAAATTCAACCGGTGCATAAAGATTATCCCCATACATTTCAAAAGGATTTTCAAGCTCATACTCTACACTGTTAACCGAATATGTCTTCTCGCCCGCTTTTACCTCGTATATATCCTCTCCGACCGCAAACTTGAGATTGTCATATCCCTTTGTTGTCCAGTCAAACTTTGCGTCTTCTCTGAAATTCTTGACGACATCCGCAATGTTAACCATTCCGACACCGTTGATATTTGCAACCTCAATCGGGACAATTTCACCGTCTGAAACCACTAACCCTGTCGGGTCTTCAAGGTCTCCGAGCAGCTCAATGGAATCAATCCATACTTCTCCCTGACCGTCAAAGGGGTCGTAACGCAGCGCATTCATGGTACCTGTCCAAAGCTTATTTGTGCTTGTCTTTATGTATATGTCCTGAAAATCACCGTCACTCATCATTGCTCTGAAGTTATAGTTCCATACATATTGATTCATTGACGGATTTCTAAAGAAGAACTCTGTCATTTTTGCAGTTTCCTTGCTTGCCTTTATGCGCACTTTAATGTAAGCAACCTCGTCCATATTGACATTTATGTTGTTTGCAAACATCATCGTGTCCTGACCTGTCGACTTGTAATGAAGCGTTCCGTCTTCAATGGAAGGATCCACTTTACTGCTAAAGGTCCATCCGTCAAAGCCCGTATCAAAATACCAGCCCTTTATTACCTTTGTAGGGTATTTCGCAGCGGCTCCTCCTGCCGATGTCAAAAAGCCTTCTCTGTCCTGGTCATAAAGCACATGAATTCTTGAAAGCTGATTTTCCGTCGGCAGCTCGTGCTCATGAGCCACATCCTCACCTCTGTCGCAGAAATATTTTCTGATAGATTCCATTCTGGTCCAACCATATCCGGATTTCATCGGGCCTACATAATGTCCCTCGCCTATTTCATTCCAGTTGTCTATCATTACTATCTTTTTGGCACGCTCGCCTTTTGCAATCTTTGGTGCATATTCGTTTGCTATCCACTTACACATAGCGTCAAAGGTCTCGACATCGGTCATGATACCTTTTTTTCCAAGCCAAGGCTCTGCATCCATTCCCGTAACGGCAATTCCAAGCATATCAAAATCATTTTCGTTACCCTGAAGCATCATGCTCTGCGCATAGCTTAATGTCGTACCCGACGCTCCGTCCAGTCCGTAAGGACAGCCGCAAACAAAGCCCAGTTCCTTTAACACATCAAATCCGACACCGTTTGAGCCTGTTACCGAAGAAGTCCAAAGCTCAACGCCGTCAAAGCCCTGTCTTATACATTCTTCTTCAAACCATTTAAGCGTTTCCTTGGCTACCGCAACCGTTTCTTCTGTTACTTCCTGATCTCTGTTGCCGCTTAGCTGTCCGATAAAATATTTTACCTGGTATATATTTACAACAGGCTTGTTGTTATATTTGTAAAAATTCGGGTCTTTAAAATAATATTCTATCCAGTAGGGTACAACAAAATCCTTGAACATTTCGGGAGATTTAATCGACGCTGTCAAGTTTTCAAAAGTAAAGGTATATTTTTGCATATCCTTGTACTTTGACATTTTAAGTCCGTCCTCCAAAGCATAGCTCCAGTTAGGCGTTTTAATCGGATTTGCATAAGAGCCGTCGGGCTTAAACCAACAGAACATCTGAAAATCAACGCCATGCTCTGCCATATACTTTGTTTCCCAGTCATTTACCTCGGGATTGCCCTCATCATAAAATCCCAAAACCGGCTCTCTTTCCGGATAAGGCTTGATCTTATCCCAGCCGTAACCCTGTTTTCCGCTTCTCCATAGAGAACAGCTCCACATTCCCACCTCAAGAGGTGAGTTTACTTTTTGCGGCTCGCTCACATAGTCCTCCGGTTCGGGGAGCATGGGATATATTTGAATATCATCAAGTCCGATATTGATATTTGCTCCGCCAATCGCCTCAAACCGAACCATGTTCCTTGCTTTACCTGCAAGAGGAGCATTTTCCAGTCTCTTTATATTATTAAGATATACATCGCAAAGTCCCTTGCTGTAATCGGCTATTACTTTTACGTTATACCAAAGATTTTTATAATAATTTGTATAGAAGGTCTGTCCGTTAAAGGCAAAAGCGTCATTATCCATCGTGATTGTCATACCGTCGCCGAAGCTTGCCTTAAAGCCGCCCTTTTTCTCGGTATCGATAACCATATATTCAAACGCCACCAAATCGTCCGTCACATCCAGCTCTCTTGAATAGGAAAGCTCTTTTCCGCTTCCGTCAGACTTAAATCTGATATTTGAAACGTCCATCCAAAGCTGACTGTTCATTTGCTCAATCGCAATACTTCCGCCGTCCTTAACAGCCTTGAAGGTCTGTGGAAGCGCGTTGCCTATTAGAGATGAAACATGAGTTTCATTTACCCAATAGTTACGGTAGCATCTTACAACCGTTATGTATAATTTTCCTGTTCCCTCTTTGGTTGATATAAACTGAATACCGTTAATCACATTATCGGCCATGGGAATGTTTTCACCGCACAGCGCACCGTTTATGTAGATGTTATAAAGCTTTGCGTCAAGATCCATATCAATGCGTACACCTGTGCCCAATGTATACGGCACCGACGCGCCGGCGTCTTTTACTGCCGTTTTATCATTTTCGCTTATAACCTTATAATCGTAAAGCCATACTTCCTCCCCGTCCGGCTTTACGGCATAAAGAGAAGTACCCTTTGTTTTTATTGTAACGACAGGCGTTTCGCCGTTTCTTACCATCCATTTAAAGCCATCGATATTTTCTTCAAACCAGTAAAGATATTCAAGAGATACTCTGCCCGATGATGTTTCGTTGATTTTTCTTGTCATATCAACATCGGTATACTCGCTTGTGTCCGAAAACCATGTACCGCTGCCCCATGTCGATCCGATATCCCCTCCGGCTTCGTGAGAATCCCATCCGTCATTTGCGGCGGTGGCTGTTGCACTGAGCATATCGTCCTCAACAAGGTACTGCCCGCCGGGCAGCATCCAATCAATCGCATATGCATTTATTCCTATTCCCAAAAATACAAGCAGTAATGCAAAAACACTTAATAGTTTTTTCATTTACGCAAAACCTCCTTATTTTGTAATCGCCTCAACAATAGGCATAATACCGTTTTCGCTGTCCCATATTGTTGCCTTTACCGTATATCCGCTGCCTATATCGGACGGGAGTGTAAATTCAAGCTTATCCGAAACCGTATCGCCTGCGGCAACGGTTATAATTTTTTCTGCGGGCGGTACAAGCAGGACTCCGTCCTTTATTACAAGAATTTTTAAAACCGGCTTTCTCTGATTCTGTGTATTGTTTTTAAAATCCGCCACATCAAGCCTTACCGTACCCGGACTTGTTTCGGTAAGGGTATACGAACCGATAATAAACTCCGGCTCCGTTTCAAAGGAAATCGTATTGGACGTTTCTCTGCCATACACATCCTTCGCCTTTACCGCTAAAGTGTAAGCCGTTGCGTTAAGCAGCTGTGCATTCAGATTAAGCGTCTTACCGCTGATCGAATACTTGTCCTCGGCAATCTCCCGTTCGTTAAGAGCAATGCTTGTTACCGCTGCAATTTCGGCATTATAGTTAAGCGTTATTGTTTCATCTGCCGCCACATTTTTTTCGCCGTCCGTCACCGTTGAGGAAATTACATTAAATTCCGCAACGGGCGTAAGCTTTATATCATCTATATAGAATGTTCCTGCCGTTCCCCAGAACTGAAGCATAATTCCCCAATGGCTTGTGCCCGCCGGTACGATGAATGTACCTTCGCACTGTATGTATTCTCCCACAGGGATTGTTTCGGAAACAGAATTCTGATAGTCCGAACCGGCATAGCTTACCGCCACCTTCATTTTAGTATTTGCCTGCGCCGCAGAAACCATATAGGAATATTTATACAAAACGCCCGTATCGGCAGTCACCTGTACCTTATAGTTTGACGAGCCGGTCTGAAAAATCATCTTGGCACTCTTTCCTCGATAGGCATTTTCAGTCACCATTTCAATTGTTGAGTTCCAGTTGGTTGTGTATTCCGGCATATTTTCATCAAAGTCTATAACACAGCTTGGATCCGCCTGCGCTTCACCGGTTTTAAACGCTATTACGCAAGGCTTTGTTACGTTTGTATTCTTTCCCATAATCCCGCTTACCGAAAGCTCATAGTGAGTATATCCGTCAAGCTTATCCAAATCTATTACAAGTTTATTGTTAGCTGTTTTTGTTACCGCTTCATTCGGAATTTCAATTCCGTTTAGCGCAAAACAGCCGTCAAAACTGTTATTTACCACTTCCATTGAAAATGTAAGCGTAATATCCGACAAAACCGACACATCCGATGCATTGTCTGCCGGATTTGACTCTGTAATTGTCATTTCAAGCGAATTATCTATTGTTTTAAAAGTAAAATTTCCTATATAATCAAGTCCGCTTACATCTTTTAATCCCGAAACACTTACTGTGTATTCCGTATTTTGCTCTAAATCGTTTGCAAGAGTTAAAATATAAGTCTTAGAATTTTCTCCCTGCGCTACGGCCGCAATATTGTCAGACGAACCATTAATCAGGAAATTTTCTGTTTGCGGTGCGGTTTGAGGCTCGCTGTCAAATACAACGGTTATATCCGTATCAAGCGAAACATCAAAGGCACCGTTTGCCGGATTACATTCTTTTGCCAAAATTTTAGGCATCTCTCTTTTTCCAAAGCAAAAATCATCAATATAAAATCCTCCGCCGCCGACAGGCTCAAGCAGTATACTCAAACGGCTTGCATTTGACGGAATAAATCTTGCAATGACCTTTACAAATCCTGTTTCGTCCTCAAAGGAAACAGTCTCAACCTCAACATTATTCCATCTGAGCGATTTGTAGTATGAATATCCTACCTTTATCCCTGTCACGCCGCTCCCCGCTTGGGGCTTTGCATAAAAACTAACCTCGTACATATCATTTGTATTAAGTATGTTCTCCACTCCGTCATATTCACTGAGTCTTATTTTGACGGAAGCGTCTTCAGATGCGGCATTCATATAATACGACGCCGCGCCCGAATAACATTCCTCCGAGGATATTCCACCCGTCATATTGCTGTAAGTAGCATTATCAAACGGTGTTGATGTACTTTCAAAATCATCATTCACCGCATAGCCGTCCGCATAAGCTATATTCATTGACACTATGACAACCATAATACAAAATAACAAAATCTTTTTCATATTAGTTGTTCCTTTCAAGTTCATTTTTAGACCTCATTATAAATGAAAGAACGGGAATATTATATATTTATGATTTTCTTTAGACTTTAAAATAATTATGATATTCCCATTCTTTTCTCTGCTACATTATAAAATTATTTATTGTTAGTCGCCTTCCATTCATTGATTTGCTTTTCGGCCTCTTTTATAAGCTCACCAATTCCGGCATCTTCAAGCCGCTTGGCGGTGTCTGCCATATACGCCTCAAAATCAGTCATAGCGCCCGCATTCACAACGGTATTCGCTTCCGTTATGATTGAGCTTACATTGGCAACTATCGTACTTACGTTATCCGGCTCAAAAGTAAATCCGCAAAGCTTGGATACCTGAGCTTTATCATTATAAGCTTTCATCTGCTCAAGAGACTCTCTCGTGTTCCATGTAGAATCCCACTGATCCCATAAAGGACCGAGGAAGTTATGCCATATAGCCCATTTTTGCTCAGATCCCTCATTGGGAAGTATGGACGGATTGTCTGTGCCCGCGCCGGATACTACGGTATAATCCTCACCCTCTACACCGTAAGCCAATGTATTTGAAATAACAGGGTCTGCCCAAACAAGGTTAAGCATCTGCATAGCCGCTTCAGGCTGCTTACATGTAATGGGAATAGCCGTTGCCGCACTTAAAAAGCTCTGAGTGGTTATACGAGGATAAACAACTATGCTTTCCGCGCAGTCAAATCCGTAAAGTGCCGTTGACTTTGAGCCGTCCTCGGTTGCGGAACCGGCTTGATGCATTACAGCATATCTTCCCGTTTTTGCTTCCGAAGTATATTCTGTTTTTGAAACTGCATCCTTTGCAATGTAGCCCTTTTGATAAAATTCATTCATTTTACGTCCGTACTCATAAAAAGGCTTGTTTTCGGGCGAAAATGCATTCACAACCTTCTCCGACTCTTCATCATACACAACACCGGATGTTATTGGGGTGTATCCTCCGGCATACGGTAAGCCGTCGTTTGCCGTTACAAGCAGCGGAGTTATTCCCGGCTCGTTTTCCTTTAAAGTCTGCAAAAACGGCTCAAGATCATCTAACGACTTGCAGTTTTCATAATCAAAGTTGTATTTTTCAACAAGCTCCTTTTTGAAAACATAGCTCTGAGGAGATGAATAAGACGCATTTGACGGAACTGCCATTATCTGCCCGTCAAAGGTTACCGCCTCCCATGTTCTCGGGTCAACCTTTTTTAGAATATCCTGTCCGTATTCCTCCAGTAAATCGTTAAGCGGCAAAAATCCGCCGCGTTTTACATTTTCCGACAGCTTATTTGACCAGCTTGATGTAAATATCAGGTCAACCGGCTCTCCCGACGCGCTTAAAAGCTTTGCCTTTTGCTCCCAGCTTGCAACGTCTATAAGAGTAAATTTGAGCTTCATATCAAGCTTGCTGCTTATCAGCTCATTCGCTTTAGCTTCAACGTTTTTCTGATTAGACATATTCTCAATCGGTTTTTGCATATACCAATTTATAACAGTCTGACCTTCAGAGGCTGTCTTTTCGGTTTTTTTACCGCATGCTGCAAGCGCGGTTATCATACAGCCCGCCAATATAATTGATATTATTTTTTTCATAGTGTCATCCCTTTCCTAAGCAGATGATATTTGACAGAATAATCTGCCAAATATCATCAATTATATTACGATACCGACGGTTGCGCCTGTTTAGCTTCTATTATAGGCGTCAAATCCTTCAGGCTGTTTAACAGGAACGCTTTAACCTTGCAGCCTTCCTTATCTGCGGGAAGCGATATCAATGCTTCATTATCCTCTCCTCCGGCACTTGTAGGAGCGGCAAGCTCAAGGGACTGCAGAACGTCATCCTTATAAACGGCTATAACTCCGATATATTCCGCATTTTCCGGAATATTTTCATACTTAACCGAAGCATTGCTTGCAGCCACAAGCTTTCCGTCTCTAATCTCCGTACCGTCTCCGTAAAGCGTCATAATGGGTTTATCTGTTTTTTCAACCCTGAAATTATCAATATAGAAGGAGCCCTGTCCTCTTACAAGCATATAAATTCTCGGTTCATAGATATTCTTGCTTTCGTGTATAACAAATGTCTTTTCAAGGGTTGTAAACTCATCGGCAATCTCATAGTCCTCCGCAAGCCATGTATATTGACAGTCACTTTTGCCATCAACATAGTAGGCGAGAATAAAGCTTACCTTGGAATTACCTTCGTCATAATTATCCTTCATATCAATCGTCATACTGTAAAAATTTTGGCTGTACTGCATTTGATCCATATCCGGAATGTTAAAGTGAATATTGCCGTAGTCTTCCGCTACCGATGCATCGGTATCAACCCTCAGTGAGTAAAGTCCGCTCGAAGCAGCTTCTGTTGTTCTGTCATAATTTACAGCCCATGCTGAGTGAACACCGTTTGAAATACCCTTGTCACCGTCTACTTCGCTTTCAAAACCGTATATGAACAGCTCATTGCCTGTAGCCGCAAAGCTTGCTGTGGTAAAGTATATTACCTGTTCAGCATCAGCAAGAGATTTTCCGTCCGCATCTGTTATCCCCGAAAGGTCAACTGCGTATCTTGTTGACGGATTAAGTCCGTTATGCGCTAAAGTAACCGTCGGTCTGCCCACTGAATCGGCATCTTGAGTAATCGTACAATCAACCTCTTTAGGATTTTCTTCATCTGTGACATCAAGAATGGCTATGCTGTCGGCATTTAAAAGCTCCTTATTAAAGGTTACCGTTACAGGTGCATTTGTCATAATATCCACCTGTTCGTTTGCAGGCGATGCCGAAACCACTCTGAGTTCATCAAGATATTCCACCTTGATATTATCTATCAGAACAATATTTGAGTTTACGCCGACAGGGTTGGCAAATCTAATACCTGCACCGTTCCACAAAGAGGCTGAATCAACCAAAAATTCATAATGTACTTTTCTCTGGTTGCTGTCATATCGTGCCAGATTTGTCTGATCTTTGTCCGAGTTTGTTTTGCCCCAATAAATGTCTGTCCACGTTCGGCTTGCCGCAGCACCCATCATATCAAAGGAAACGATGAATTTTCTTGAAGCGTTTGCATATATTGCTTTCGGGAACGATATCATAGCCCAGTTATACTGTGCCGGAAGTGACAGCTGCAGCGCATTGCTGCTACTCAGGCTTCCGAGTGAATATGATGCACCCCATCCATTAGTACCGTAAATAAGCTTTAAGTCATCTGCCGTTGCATTATCAAAGTCATATTCAAGCACCATATTCTTACTGCCTGTTGTGAATTTAAATGTCCCGGTCTCAACAGGCACACCTACCGTATCCTTAACCGTACCCGGAACATTAATGGTGTATTCTGTGTTTTCGGCAAGCTTCGACTCCGGAGCTATGGTTACGGTAAGACCGTCTGCCGAAAGCGTATTTGCGGCGGCAACTGTCTTTGTACCCGTTGTAAGAGTGATGCCTGAAATTGTCGCGGCATCAATGGGCGCATCAAATGTAACAGTCGGCTTTTCATACTGCGGGACGTTTACGGAGCTGTCCGCCGGTACAACCTTTGTGACAACCGCCGCTCCCATTTCTTCAATTGTTATATCGTCGAATGCGAATGTATAATCACCCACAGGCTTAACTGTAACGCATGAATTCACAGACGCATCAAATGTACCTGTATATGTGTATGTACTCCAGTTTGATGTCGAGCACTTAAATATTTGTCCGCCCTTTGCGGCATTTACGGCAGCATTTGTTGTTAAATCTCCCGCTTCGGCATAGGCATATACCCATCCATCTCCCGAAGCTATATCGATAAGCTTCATGGGAACGGTAATTTTATAAGTCTTCATAACAGACTCGGTTTCTGTCTTGGGAATGTTAAAATAAATTCTTCCCTTGCTCACCCTTATCTGCAAGCCATAGCTTCCCGACTTGGCAGCCTCCGCCGTTCTGGTAAACTCCTGCACAACATCACCAACCTTAGGAATCCATCCGTCGGACAGGCAAAACAGATTATCATAGCCGTCCGCATAAAAGTTATGTGTCCCGTTCCAACCGGTTATTTCTTCCGAAGCCGTAAGCTCCTGTTCAAATGTGTAGTTTCTAACCGTACCAACCACACCTGCAGAAGCGGTCAAGCCCGAAAAGCTGCTTATGCCGATTGCCAGTCCTGCCGCCAGTGAAATAAGTTTTTTCATTTTTTTCATTTTCATCTTCCTTTCTCCGATTAAATTGCCCAAGCATCTTTATGTATTGCCGAGAAAAGCGGGACAATACCAACGATGTTTTGTTCAATTCTCACATATTTTACATGTTCATTATACCATCAAGTTGTTATCAACTCAACTTAACTTTTTGTCTTTTAAGCTATACTTTTGGTAATCCCCCCCTTTTGAGAGTTAAATCATAGCCCTATTTCATTCCAACCACACTGCTTTGCGGTGTAAAATCCTGTGTGTTCCATAAAAATGCCTTTATTTCATCATTGGAAGAAGCATCCGCACTAAGAGATGCCGTCAGCTTCTTTTGTTTTAGTCCTTTATCCTCCGAAGCCTCAATCCTGTCCGTTTTAACGCTTATCAGTCTGCCCTCGTTATATTTCGCAATAACAAGAATATAGCTTTCGCCTTCCCTGTAAAGCTTGTCCGCAACTGCCGTGATTTCTCCAGATGTAATATTATCTTCCGTTATATATTCCTCATTATCACTGCCGTATCCCTTTAACATATAAATTTCATTACTAAGTACGCCTATGTCATTGTTTGTATAGGACATTTTCAGATTGTCTATATAAAATCCTCCTCCGGCGGCATTGCTTAAAATGTACAGTTGCGGCAGCCATACTCCCGCAGGCTCATCCTCAATTGAAAAGGTGAATTTATATGTTTCAAAGTCATCCTTCAGCTTGTATAAGTTTGTAATTTGCTTATTTACAAGTCTCCCGTCGGTGTAATATGAAATATAGAACGAGAGAGTTTTCGACATACCCGGATACAGCCCCTTCAAATCAAGCGAAACTGTATATGTCCTGTTTTTATACTGCTGATCTTCCAAAATCGGCAATCCGAATTTGATATTTCCGCCCTCAGGGCTGCCAACCGCAACCTTAAAGCTGTACTCTCCTCCGGACGCGGTCTCATTGGTTCTTTTACAGGTAACCAAATACTGACTTAATATTGAATATTCATTTTTTAAAGTATCGGTTGGTTCTTTCTCAAAATCATAGCACATCAGCGCTGTTGAGAAGGGATACTCCGCTTCACTTACTGCCGCTCCGTTTTCGCCGCATACCGTATCGGGAACGACTATCCTATAAGATGTATGCTCTGACAATCCGTTTTTCGGAGTTAATGTGACGGTTTTTCCGTCCGCCGATAATGTGTTTTGGCTGGGAATTACCACATCTCCCTTTTTTATGACTATCTGAGCTATGCTGCTTTCCGAAACGGCTTTATCAAAGGTTATATACGGTTTAACATTTGCATTTGCAAGGCTTTCTCCGTATACCGGATATGAAGATACTATCACCGGTGCATTGTAATCAATGCCCGCGTTATCCCCTACGCTTACCGCATTTTTATTTTCTATGTATGATACTCCGTAAGGCGCTGTTAATTCTCCCAGAAAATCAATCGGTGCATACATAATTCCGTCCTTTAGCTTAAACGGATGATTTAGCTTGTAAACAACCCCGTTTTTTCTGTATCCCTTCTTGGAGTCACATACCTCATAGGCATCCTTGCCGCACACAAACGTCAGTTTTTCTTTTTTGTCCGTTTCCCATTCAAATTTTGCATCTTTAATGGTTTTTGCCGCACTCACAAGCGGAACCATAGGCACAGAGTCAATAATTGTCGGCTCTATCGGAATAATCTCATTCTTATATGCTATACTGTTTTGCGGATTGGTAAGATTTCCGATTAAGGTTATTTCATCTATCCACATTTCACCGCCTTTTCCGTTAAACGGATCAAACCTAATGCCCTTAATCGTTCCTTTCCAATATTCATTTGATGCTACGTTTATATAATAATCCGCCCAGTCGCCCTCCTGCACAATAAAGCTGTATCGTCTGTTCCAGTCAATTTCCGTATATTCATCGGTCAGGAAATACAGTTCGGCTTTACAAGGCGTCTGTGATGACCTTTTCAGGCGCAGCTTAATATATGAAACATCCTCTGCGGGTATGGACAAATCCGTTACTTTTATCCACGGGTCATCACCTGCCGCTTTAAGATACCATGCACCGCCCGTAACAGAGCTTTTTTCAAGATGGTCATTCGTCCATCCCGAATTGGATAATTCAAAATCCCAGCTTTTAACTATATTATCCGAATATCTTTCGGGAACAATATTATTTACTTGTTTGTAACCCGTTCTGTTTTGGTCATACATTATCTGTATTCTTTTTGCCTGATTTGCTGTCGGCACTGCATCACTGTGCTCCGGTGCAGCGGGACATAAATATTTTCTCATTATATCAAGATAATCCCAGCCGTTTCCTTCGGACGGGCATATATAATGACCCTCGCCAATCTCATTCCAGTTATCTATCACTACCATATTTTTACCGTATTGACCCACGGCAATATTTGGCATATACTCATTTATCGTCCAGTTAAGCTGTTCTTCAAAGCTTGCCTTTGTTGTCATCTGCCCTTTCACGCCATCCCAGGGCTCCTTATCCATACCCATGCCGGGTCCGGTAACCAAATCAATTCCATATCCCGCCATTCTTTCAGACATATTCTTCATATACAGCGCACTTGCACCGTCGGCTCCGTCCCAACCGTATGGATGCACCGCATCTATTCCCAGCTCCGTCAATCTTGCCGGATCGATATAATTTTCATAGCTTGCCGAACAGCTCATAATAACCGCACCGTCAAACCCCGCTTCTTTGCACTTTTCTCTCAGATAATCCAAAACATTCTTTGCGGACGTATAGTGTTCATCTAACGGCTCCGTATATATTGCATTTACCTGCTGAACAAATTTTTTAAGATTATAAATAGAAATAACGGGCTTATTATCTATTTTATAATATCGTTCATCCTTAAAATAATGTTCAATCCAATACGGAACAATATTATTTTTAAAATCGTCTGCGCCCTCAATCGAAGCTGTTAAATTCTCAAACAGGATACAATACTTCATCATATCGGAATATTTTGAATTTTTATATCCGTTTTCAAGGGCATAGCTCCAGTTAGGCGTCTTTATCGGAGTATTTTGCGTACCGTTCGGCTTAAACCAACAAAACATCTGAAAATCCGCGCCATGCTCCACCATCATTTTTGTTTCCCAGTCCGAAACCTCCGGGTTTCCCTCGTCATAATATCCCAGAAGCGGCTTCCTTTCGGGATAAGGCGCTATTCTGTCCCATCCCATCTGTTTTCCCGGTCTCCATAAGGAACAGCTGATTATTCCTACATCCTGCTTGGACTCGGCCTTATTCGGTTCGGGGACATAATCGGCAGGCTCTTCCAGCATAGGATAAACAAAAATATCATCCAGCATCACATCTGCCGCGTTCTCCTGCGCACATTCAAATTTGATGCCCTTATTATTTCCCGAAAAATACATTCCGCCCTTTTGCAAAATATCGTTTACATACAAATCGCAGACCCCTTCTTTAAAGTCGGCTATGACCTTAATCCTATACCACAGATTAGTCACATAATTACTGTAAAAAATCTCATCACCGAATTTAAAGCAATTATTATCTGTGGAAATTTTTATTCCGTCGCCCAAAGAAGCACTGATTTTTGAATTTCCCACGCTGTCGATTACAAAAAACTCAAATGCCGCAGTGTTTTCTTCTATTTCAAAATCATTCTGAAGTGAAATTGCCTGCTCATTTTCATTTTTTTGCAGTCTTAGGCTATATTGGTCAAACCACAGCTGAGATGAAGAATGTACCACCGAAGCATTTCCGCTTTTTACAAAGTATGACGGTACGGTTTCACTTCCGCTTTTTGTTGAAACAAAGGTTTCATTAACATAATAATCGGTATAAACTCTTAGTGGGTATATGTATATACATCCCGTTTCAGCGTCGCTGCTTGAAAAAAATACATTATCCACACACTCGCCCGACAGCGCAATGTCATCACCGCACAGCTTTCCGTTTATATACACATCGTAGGTTTTTGTATCGAAATCTCCGAAAATTTTTACTCCGTATTCCGCCTGCGCTCCCGGAGTGTAGTTTTGCGCCAATTGTTCATCAACGGTATAATCACATAAATACACGTCTTGTGACGGTGTCTGTGCATAAATAGCTCCGGACATGGTTTTCAGACTTATAACAGGCGTTTCGCCGTTCCTGATCTGCCATTTAAAGCCGTCTATATCATCGGTAAAATAGAATCTGTAATCCACTGCAAACCTGCCCGAATCGACGCTTTTAAAATCATGCTTCATATCCACCGAAAGATATTTATTCGTATCCTTTAAATAATACCTTCCCCATTGACTGGACACCTCTCCGCCCGCTTCATGGACATCCCAGCCGCTGCCTCCGGGTGTTCCGATGGAGTAAAACATATCGTCCTCTATCAGATACTGTCCGCCGGGAAGCATAAAATCAAGAGGTGCGGCAGATTCACCTTCCAATTCTTTAACGATAATCTCTTCAATTTTGAAATTCACATTTCCTATCGGCTGAAATCTTAACGAATGTTGACCGGGGCTGAGATATACCACCTTTGAATAGGTATGACTTCTTCCGACAGTATCAAAGTACATATGCATTCCGCCCGGTCTTGCCTCCGTAACATCCACCGCTTCATATTTGCTTGGGCTTGTTACGCTGGGAAGCTCATCCATTGCTATTTTTAAGCCTTGTCCGGCAGTCGCCGAATTATGCTTGACCACAAAATTAATCTGATAATGCTTGGCGGTATTTCCTGTTTCGTTCACGGGAATATTGACCGCCAATCTTTCATGGCCTAACATATTCACACAAAGACTTCCGCCTTCGATATACATCTGCTCGGCATTGGGATACCGGCCGCCGCCCTCACCGTTTTGAAAATATGAATTCCATCCGGTATGCTGAAACACAAACGGATAGCTCATGCCGTCAAAATACTTAAATTGTGCGGTCGCTCCCGTACTTGTATCATATACATATTCCTGACTGCTTTCAGAGTCAAAGGTGTATTGCATCACGATTTTTTCAGATGCCGAAAATGCAAACGGCGTCAATACACTCATAAGAATGTTTACAATAACGAACATAGATATTATTTTCTTTTTCATAGTCATTCCTTTCTCATTTAACAACAACTTCATCATCCCTTAACCGAGCCAACAGTAAGTCCTTGTACAAAATATTTTTGAAAGAACGGGAAAATCACAAGCATAGGTCCTACAGCCAACAAGCACATTGCCATTCTCGCCCCCGCCTGCGGCACTTCCTGTCCCGCCTGTACGGCGCCGTACTGCAGTGCTTCCGCACTGTTTAAAAATTCTATCGAGCTTTGTATCCGCATCATCAGATATTGCAGCTTCACAAGCTTCGGGTCGTCGATATAAAGCATCGAATTATACCATTCATTCCACGAGGCAAGCAGATAGAAAAGAGCTATTGTCGCCACTGCCGGTTTTGAAAGCGGTATAACAATCCTGCCGAAAATTTCAAACTCATTGGCACCGTCAATCTTTGCAGACTCTATAATTTCATAGGGTATTGAGCTGAAAAATCCCTTCATCAGCAGTATATACCACGATGACACAAGCCCCGGCAAAATCAGCACCAAAATTGAGTTTTTCAGTCCGAGAAACTGTGTTATGTTTATGTAGCTTGCAACCATTCCGCCGTTTAACAGCATGGGAACAAACATAATAAAGGTTAGTACATTTCGATATTTATAATCCTTTCTCGTCATGACGAAAGCACACGAGGATGACATTACAGTTCCCAGTACCACAGATACAGCTGATGTGAAAATCGTTATTATGTACGATCTTACAAGCGAATCGGGACTTGCCAGTATTGCTTTATATGACGCAAGCGTCGCTTCCTTAGGTATTATCCTGTATCCGTTACTGATTAAATCATTTTGGCTTTGAAAGGATGAGCCTACTATAATCAAAAACGGAAGTACAAATAAAATTGATGTTATTATCATGATTACATGAATGCCCATATGCGTTTTCTTTTTCATTTTATCACCACTTCCTTCTATTTAAAATACCGCGTTTTCATCATCGAGCTTCTTTACAATTCCGTTAGAAATCACAACCAGTACAAAGCCCACAACTGACTGATACATTGTTGCCGCCGATGACATACCGATATCGCCGAGGTTTATAAGTGCACGGTATACATATGTATCCAAAACATCGGTTGTGCTGTATAACAGCGACGAGTTAAGCGGAAGGTTATAGAACATACCGAAATCTCCGCTGAACATTTTGCCTATGTTCATTATAAGCAGCAGCACCACTATTCTCTTAAGGCACGGCAAGGTTATATATTTTAACTTTTGCAGGCCGTTGGCACCGTCAAGATCCGCCGCCTCATAATAGGTTGTATCTATCGACATAAGCTCCGTATAGAAAATAATCACGTTATACCCCATGTCTTTCCATATTTTTGCCACGACCAGTATAACCGGCCAATATTTAGGATCACTGTACCAAAGCACCGGCTCCATTCCCAATTTTCCCAATATATTGTTGATTATTCCGTATTCAACATCGAGAAATCCGGAAAGGGCAAAGCTCGCCACAACCCATGAAATGAAATATGGTATAAAGAATATCGTTTGATATGTTTTCACCGCGCGTCTGCCAAGCTGAAAGAGCATAATCGCAAAAGCAATGGCAAATATCAATCCCATAATAATAAATATAACATTATACAAAACGGTATTTCTTGTGGCTTTTAAAACATCTTGCCCGGAAAACAGATACTCAAAATTCTTAAATCCCACCCACGGGCTTTTAAAGAAACCAAGATCATATCTGTAATTCTTAAACGGCAATATAAAACCAAAGTATGGTACATAGTTAAAAATAATCATAAATGTTACTGCCGGCAGTGCCAGCGCAGTAAGCTGCCAGCTCTTTAAAAAGTCCCCGGCAAATCTTTTTTTCCTTTTTACTCCATTCATAATTTCACATCTCCTTATACTTTCCTTCTATTATTTTTTCTAAATTCCGTAGGGGTCATTCCACATTTTTCCTTAAAACGCTTATAGAAATATGTGTCGTTTTCTATGCCTATGCTTTTTGAAATATCCTTTATGTTCAAATCACTGTTTAACATAAATTCTTTTGCCTTCTGTATTCTGAAGTCTATCAGATATTCACTGAAGCGCATACCCATTTCTTCCAAAAACATCCTGCTCAGTTTTCGGGTAGATATTCCTACGTTTTCAGCCACTATTGTAATGCATAAATTTGCATCGGAAAAATTGTTTTCAACAAAGTCTATGGTTGTGCGAATTAAATCCGAACTGTTTGAGCCGCCCTTATAGTCTCCCTCTTCCGCTGCAAATTTTAATCGAATGTCCTCTTTTACCATTCCAAGAACATCCATGATTGTCAGCTCAACATTGGGATTTACCAGGTTGACCATAATTTCAGGATTTAATTCCAATCTTTCTCCAAGCACTTTAGTGAAACAAATTATTTCAAGAATGCTTCTTTCATAGGAAAAGTCCATTATCCTTTTAAAAATATTATCTACTACTTCAAGAGTACTTTCCTCGGTAATACACCTTTTGAGTTCTTCCTCATATCTTAAGGTGCTGATACCCTCTCCGTCTTCTAAATGCCCCTCCGGATTATCGTTAAATTCAAAGAATTTTCCGCCGCCGAAATTGAACGTAAATTTAAGATTATTCAATGCCTGAGCCCTCGCCTGGGATATTCCGTCAATTCCGTTGGATACGTCGCTTACGGACATCGAAATAACCGTATTGAAATGTGTAAGCATACATTCGCTTATTCTGCCAAAACAGCTTCGCATTTTTTCTACATAATCTTTCGACGTGACGTTTAGCAGAAGCTCAATATCATCGCCCATAAAGAACTGCGATTCCATATCATACACTTCTCCTATAATTTCAGTGGAAATATTATACAGCGCATAGCTTATCATGCCATCCTTTTGACCCACATCATCATCTATTCTGTTTATTCTCAAGATTATAACCGCAAAATTTGAATCTATCGGTATATCAAGATATGAAAAATACCGCTCTATCGTTTTTTCGGACAGTTTATCGCTGTTTCTCATGATTTCTCTGAAGCTGTAGCCTTTAACAATTTCTTCTTCACTCGAAAGCCTGTCGCTGTATTTTTTATTTTCAATTCTGTATCTTTTTAAGACCTCTTGTATATATTCTATCTCGTTAATTTCTCCCACCTGTACAGTTGCCACCTCTTTAAATATACCATCTATAGGTTTATAAACCACCTTTATAACATACAGTGCAATTATTATTCCTATAAAAGCAAACATTATAATAAAAATAATAATGGTCAAAATATACGCCCGCATTTCCGGATATGCCTTTGTTAAAGAAGCAATGCGGCACATAACGATTCCTATACCACCAAAGTCCTCAAAGCATAAAACGTATTCTTCACCGCCTATTATTTTGTTTTCAAAATCCTTTTCTTTATAATTGTTTATTGCTGTTTCATATACATCCACTCCTACGCTTTCCCCTTTGGAAAACAAAATCTGTTTATCCTCATCAAATACCGCCACACTTCCTATATTGTCCTCGAATATGGAATTATACAGCCAGTCAAAGTCTATATTTATAATGAAAAAATCCGAATTGTCCGAAAGCGTATTTTCCCCGAACATAAAATACGAAAATACTTTCTTCTTTTTCAAATCGTTATTTTCATAAAAAGTCATATCTCTTACCATGAGTTTTTTTGGTACAATTCTATGAGCTTCTTCCAGGATTTCATTAAGCTGTATTTCTCCTTCGGGCAAAACAGTTCCCACACCAAAGAGCGTTTTTTTATCACTGTCATAGTACTGCACCGAATTCAGATACGGATTTATCGACTGAACAACACTGTATATATCTCTGATTTTTCCGTAAACCCTAAAATCTTCATTCTTAAAATTAGCCCTGCTTAACACAATTTCACTTATGTAAATATACTCTGCCAGATTTTCCAATGTATCACTTTCAGCCATAAAATTTTGTTTAATCTGTTTTGTGCTTCTGCGATAATCTTCATTTATATAATTTTTCAATATCTTAGACGAATACAAATAATTTGTAAAATTTGACAATACTGCCATCAGCACCAACGCAGCAGCAACAATCCAAATTATCCGCCTAAGATATTGCTTCTTTAATTTCTTCATTTCATACTTATCTCCCATAAATTCTGCCGGAATATAACGCCGGTCGAAACAACATTTTTATAGTACTCAATTTCTCCGTTTTTATAACTCCGTTACCTTGTCATGTATAAAGTCACTTTCGCTTGTCGTTGTTTCTTTCCTAAATTATGTTGTTTTACCATATAATTATAGCACAGCAAAATGCCCAAATCAACTTAACTTTTCTTCCTGCCAACTATACTTTTTGTACTTTTGCCGCTGTTTTTTTAATATTTCCGCCGACTTGGCGGTTTTTACACAAGAATTCACTTCACCAACTAAGACGTGCTAAAAAAATATAAATTCCGGTATTGACTTTTTAACATTGTTGTTATATAATGTTAGTAATTCATATACAAGACTCCATGTTTTGTCATAATAAACCTTGTCATGTTTTATTTATTTTCGCTGTGTTTCTATCCTTTTTAATTTATTATGTTGACTGTGAGAATACTTTCTGACAGAAATATTTAATATCTAAATTAAGGAGGACGAGAAATGATATTAGATGGTTTTAGAGAATTTAACAGATTGGCGGCGGCAGAAGGCGCGGTACTGCTAAAAAACGACAAAGAGGTACTGCCGATACATAATGAAAAAACAGCGGTGTTTGGCAGAGCTCAGATTGATTATTATAAAAGCGGCGCAGGTTCCGGAGGTGCTGTCAATACTATATATGCGGTGAATATTTTGGATGGTATAAGAAGATGCCCTAAAATAACAGAGGACGAAGATATAGCGTCATGGTACGAGAATGTGCTTAAAACTGCCCCGAACCCGGTACAAAATCTATGGTCGGATAATTTTGTGGACTGCGAGCCCGAAATAGACGAAGGCATGATACGCACCGCTGCAAAAAGAAACGAAAAGGCAGTAGTCGTTATAGGCCGTCTTGCCGGCGAATCATACGATATAAAAAATAAGGCGGGAGGCTATTTGCTCACCCCCAATGAGCGCAGGCTGATTTCACTTGTCGGGAAATATTTTGATAAGTATGCAGTGTTGTTAAACAGCGGTAATATTATTGATATGAAATGGATTGAAGAAGAGAACGTTCCCTGTGTTATGTATATATGGCATGGAGGCGAGGAAGGCGGAGATGCGGCGGCCGATGTGCTTTCGGGTGCGGCAGAGCCTGCCGGCAGACTTACCGATACCATTGCAAGAGATTATTCATGTTATCCATCATCAGCAAATTTTGCGGGAGAAAGTGAAATTGCCTATTGCGAGGACATATATGTAGGTTACCGTTGGTTTGAAACCTTTGACAAGGACTCGGTTATTTATCCGTTCGGTTTTGGGCTTTCATATACAAGCTTTGAAATAATTTGCACCCTGGCAGATAAAAAAGATAATATCATTAATCTTGATTTTGAGGTAAAAAATACAGGAAAATATGCGGGGCGAGAGGTTATTCAGGTATATATCGAAGGTAAAGGAGCAGCACTGTCAAGACCGGCAAGAGAGCTTGCCGCCTTTGCCAAAACAGCAACCATAAATCCGGGCGGCACTCAAAAGCTCACCATAAGCATCAATACAGACAAAACAGCCGCTTTTGATGATACAGGCGTCACCGGGTACAAATCGGCATGGGTATTGGAGCAAGGTGTGTACAACATATACGCCGGCAAGGATGTAAGAAATTCCGTCAAGGTGTTTTCTTATGAGGTGGCAAAAACCATCGTGTTAGAACAGTTGTCACAGCGTATGCCCGTATGCAGAGAACTTGAAAGAGTTATAAACAATAACGGCAAAGCGGAGCATGAAAAGATAACTCCTGCATTGAACTTTGCAGGAAAAGACAAAAGTTCTTTTGAGGTCGCCGGCGAGTATAAAGGCAGTTTTGATGAAGCCGTTCGGGACGGAAAAATCAGAGAATTTGCGGCAAGTCTTACGGATGATGAGCTTATAACTCTTTCACGGGGAGAGGGAATGTTAAGTCCCAAGGTAACACCGGGCGTGGCATCGTGTTTCGGAGGTGTTTCGGATGAGTTGTGTGGCAGAGGTATACCTCTTGCTGCGACAGCTGACGGACCTTCGGGAATAAGGATGGATAACGGAGAAACAGCTTCAAGCATGCCCTGCGGTATGCTGCTTGCAAGTACATGGGATACGGATATGGTAGAGCGGTTATATGAATTTGCAGGAAAAGAGTTGGTGCAAAATAAGATAGATATGCTCTTGGGACCGGGAATGAACATACACCGCAATCCTCTGTGCGGCAGAAATTTTGAATATTTCTCAGAAGATCCGCTGCTTACCGGAATGATGGGTGCAGCCTGTATCAGAGGCATTGACAAGGGAGGCAGCGCAGGGGTTATAAAGCATTTTGCCTGCAATAACAAAGAGTATAACAGAAGCGCCCTCAATTCGGAAGTATCCGAGAGGGCTTTGCGTGAGATATATTTAAGAGGCTTTGAAATTGCCGTAAAAACCTCACCGGTATTGGGAATTATGACCTCATACAACTTGATTAATGGCTTGCACAGTGCGTCAAATTATGATTTGACCTGTGAAATACTAAGAAACGAATGGGGCTATGACGGACTTGTCATGACCGACTGGTGGGCGAAAATGAATTATCATCCCGAAGATGAAGGCGACAAAACAAAGCTCGGCGCAATGATTTCAGCCCAAAACGATTTATATATGGTAGTGGAAAACTTTAAGGCACCGGTATGGAAGGATGACGCTCATGCGGCATTGAAGGAGGGTAAAATCACACGAGATGATCTGCTAAGAAACGCAGTGAATATTTTAAACGTATTATCAAAGCTTTTGTGCTTTTACAGGAAGTACGGTTTTAAGGCAGACACCAAGCCCAAAAATCCGAAGTGGTTTGAAAAAATTACACAACCAAGAGAATATAACACAATAGAATGTCCTATTCCGCAAGGCATAAAGCAAAAGAAGCCATATGTTTATGTAGGAGTAACCAAAGTAAACGAAAAACCGGCGCTCCGCGTAAATACTCAAGGACAGCCGGGAGATGAGATGAAATTTACCGTTTACACGGAAAAGACCGATTTTGTACGGCTTAATCTGACGGTAAAGTCGGATGCCTCAGAGCTTGCGCAGTTCGCGGTATATGCAAGGGTGAATGACAAAGAATATCCCATTCCCTTTTGCGGAACAAATAACAGTGAAATACAAATAAACGTTGAATTTGAATTAAGCTTGGGGTATCATGAGCTTATCCTCGCCTTTGCAAATTCCAACGCCGTTGCTGCAACAATAAGCGAAATCCATATCCACAGCGTGTAAAACCGATACACCCCTTAGAGCAGGCGCTTGAAATAACAAAAATATTTGAACGCCGCACTAAGGGGGTTTTGATTAAAAAATCTCTTTCTCATGAAGAACTACGCCGTTTTGCTTTAAGACCTTTTGAAGCTCGGTAATATCAAGCGCTAAAAAATCATCCGTCATGGCGGCCGCCGTTCCCGCCGCCTGACCGGTTACCGCACAGCAGGGAATAACTCTCATAATATCCCACAAGGTTTCATTTACGGACGTACATCTGCCGGCGCAAATCAAATTCTTAACCTGTGAATTGTAAAGCGTTCTAAACGGCACCTCATATACCGGCCCTCTCTTTTTCCAATCCGATACCATGCCTATCGAATCATCAAAGTGCTTGTGCATTTCTTTATCGGAAAGCACATACTCGCCCACTATCTTTCTTGTCATTCTTATCTGCGGGATTGTCGCTATTGTTACCGGCATCAATTCCGCGTCATTCTTTCTATTCTCTGTTAAATGCTTATATATAGCCTGATGAGAGAGGAACATCTGCCGGGAAAGCTCCTCACCGTCAAGTCCGCCAAATCTTTTGTCGTCAATCGTTCTTACCTTATTATTCTCTGTTTTTTCTTCGTCAGGAATATCGGCACAGCCCAGCTCATTCAATTTATAGCCGTTTTTCCCAACGGAATAATACCATGCCGCAAGTACATTTCCTTGTTTGAAGTTATCGGTCGGAGCATTGGCAAAATTTGCAATATCGCAGTCGCCGGTTGCATCAACAACGGATTTTGTCTTATATGCCCCTCTGCCCGATTTATTTTCGGTAATAATATAATCAATTTTACCATCATTTACGTCCACGCCGACAGCATATGTACCGTACAGTATATCAACACCGGCGTCCTTAAGCAGTTTTTCCGCCAGTATCGCAAACATCTGCGGGTTATACTGAACCTCAAACCTTCTGTCCTTTTCCCCTCTCGAACCGTTTTGTGTAAGCCAGTTTTCGGGATATTTCCCTTCGGCGGCATGATCGATTGCCATACGCAGAAGTTCTTCGGCAATACCGAATGACACTTGATGGCCGTATCCGTCGCAAATCGGGAGATAAATCGTCACAATACCCGCTGTTGCAAGTCCTCCGAGCATAAACTGCCTTTCAATAAGCAAGGTTTTGCTCCCCTGCCTTACAGCGGCAAGAGCCGCCGCAATACCCGCAATCCCGCCGCCGCATACGGCTACATCATATTCTTTTATCACCTTTGTTTTTATGTTTTCAAAAATAAACATTGTATCGTTCCCCGCATAATATATTTATCATTTTATCAGAGGGACACCCAAACGAACTGTTTTCTTCGCATTCCCAAGTTTTACCCCTCGCATTTCCTTTTTTTAGTATACCACAAGCTGCCGGGATTATCAACCTCATTTTTGAATAAATTTATTTTTCGTTGTGTGTTTATGAATACGGTGTAAAATTCAACCACTATATTATGATATTTGTCCACTATTTTACGAACGATGAATAAATCCTTTAGTTGGCGATTTAAAAAGCTATCGGAGCGTCCCTGCCGAATACGGTAAATGCGTATCCTTGACTTCTTTATATTTGCGTGTTATAATTTATTATATTGTAACAGAAAGGAATAAGATAAAAATGGATACTGTAAAATTCAACAAAAAAGATGTGAAAGTAATTGCTCACAGAGGTTTAAGCGGAATTGAAACCGAAAACACAAACTCGGCTTTTGTTGCTGCCGGAAACAGAAGTTATTGGGGAATTGAAACTGATGTGCATAAAACAACTGACGGTGTTTATGTAATCTTTCATGATGACAATACCGGAAGGATGACAAATAAAGACCTGGTTGTTGAAGAGGTAACTTATAAGGAGTTATGCGAATTGACACTTAATGATACTAACGGAAAACAAGGAAGAAGAGATTTGATTATTCCGTTATTGGACGATTATGTAAGCATATGCAAAAAGTATAATAAGCACGCAGTTCTTGAACTGAAAAACAGTTTTACATATGAGGACATAAGAGAAATTGTTGAAATAATCGAATCATATGAATATCTTGATGATACTACATTCATATCATTTTGTATTAACAACCTTATTTCTTTAAGGCAAATTCGTCCAAATCAGAAAGCTCAGTATCTCACATCGGAGTTTTCAAATGAAATACTTGAAAATCTTAAAAAGTATAAACTTGATCTTGATATAGAATATCACAGTGTCAACAAAGACATGATTCAAACCTTGAAAGAAAACAATATTCAAGTAAACTGTTGGACGTGCAATGATGACGAGGATGGAGAAAAGCTTGTCGAATGTGGTGTTGACTATATAACAAGTAACATATTGGAATAATCTACAATAAGATTTTGAGCTGTGCGAGGAAATAAAAACTTTTAAAGCAAACTTTAAGCTGCAATATGACAAGTATTTAAAAGAGCAGGAGCGTTTTGCTAAAGAACGAGAAATCGAAAATCAGAAGTGAGAACAGGAATATCTCGCAAGGCTAAAAAAGAAAATTCCGCATGAGGGCATGAACGAAGCATATATAGACTATCGCCTGTACAGTCTGAATCAAAACCACCGGGCTTAGAGCCGGTGGTTTTGATAGTAATTTTTATAGGTTTGAACTTATCTTACAGTTATAGGCGACACCACAAATTATATCCTGCTCATAAACATTTTCGGGAATTTCTATTATAAAATTATAATTGCAGCCGTCGTCATCTTTTTCTATATATACGTCATGGACTATAATACCGTCTTTTCTTAGCTGCTCGGTCAAATTCTGCTGATATTTCGGCTCTGTCACACCCTTGACCGCCAGTTTTTTTGATTTTGAATTTTTCAGCCAGCGGAAATTTTTGTGCAGCAAAATCTGCGCAATCACAATCATTGCCGATGTTGCTGTTCCGACTGCATACATTCCCGCACCAATTGCCAGTCCCACACCCGATGTTGCCCAAATGCCGGCAGCGGTAGTAAGTCCCGTAACCGTATTTTTATGCACAAAAATCATTCCGGCACCCAAAAAGCCAATTCCGCTTACCACCTGTGCGGCAATCCTTGCACCGTCGGATTTTGATACCATATCGCCAAAACCGTACTTTGAAATAACCATCATAAGCGCAGATGCACACGCAACCACAAAGTGAGTTCTGACTCCCGCCTCTTTAGAACGATTTTTACGTTCAAGCCCAATAAACATTCCGCATATTCCCGCTATAACTATTCTTGCGATATAATAAAGTTGTCTGACATCAAATAAATTCATTATTATGCTCATTAGCCCCTCTTTACAAAATAAACTCCGAAAAACCATTTATATTGCCATTTTCTGTTTTTGGTTTATCTTTCGAAAAATTTCAGTGTTATATAACGTCCGGATATGATTCTATTGCACCTTGCACTTGCACGCTTTTTGTGCAATAATCATTCGACGCTTTTACAAATTGCTTTAATTCTTCTATCGGTATTTTATCAAGCGTGTCACGCTCATAGCCGTTTCGATACAAATTATACAAAAACGAACCTATAAAAGCATCACCCGCACCCGTTGTATCAACCGCTTTTACCTTGTTTGAGGGAACATATACCTGTGAATTTTTCGTAAGAGCATACGCCCCTTTGGCTCCGCAGGTACAAAGAACGATTTTTGCATTTTCCAAAAGCATTTTTGAACCGGCTTCAATATCATTTGTTCCCGTTATAAATTCAATTTCTTCGTCGGATATTTTGATTATATCCGCAGACGTCAAAAATTCGTCAATTGCCTCTTTCAATTTTTCAGTGTCGTTCCACAAAGGAAATCTGATATTCGGATCAAAGCTTATAACAGCACCCTGCGTTTTTGCAAGCCCAATCGCTTTTTTATGCGCTTCTTTCATCGGAAAGTCACCGAGAGAAACGGAACAAAAATGGAGCGCAAAGCAATCCTCAAACATTTCTTCCCTGATATTTTCCGCATCATAAAGCATATCGGCAGAGGGATTTCTATAAAACGAAAATGTACGATTTCCGTCATTTGCCAAGCTTACAAAAGCAAGTGCGGTATTTGCCAGGTCGGTAAGCAGCACATTATCCAAGCCGATATTAAATCCGGCAAGCTCTTTTACAATTTTATCTCCGAACGGGTCATCACCAAGTTGTGTTATCAGCTGCGTCCTGCCTCCCAGCTTTGCAAATGCACCTAACACATTTGCCGGTGCTCCGCCTATCTTTGGGGAAAATGATTTTACGTCCTTAAAATCACAGCCCGTTTCGCTTGGTATAAAATCAATAAGCGCTTCTCCAATTGCAAATAATGTATTTTTCATCATAAAACACTCCTTTTACGCATTCGGATTTATTATAAATTTACCTTTACCTCTAAGCTCCTTATCACCCAAAATTTTAGGCAGTTCCTCAAGGCTTGCAGTCTTATATATCATAGATTTAACATCAATTCTTTTTGAGTCAATCATCTCAATGGCTCTTTGCTGGGTATATGGATTTATGTACGAGGCTTTTATTTCAATTTCCTTTTTGAATATTTCAAAAGGCTTTATATCTATAGTATCATCAGGCGCCGTAAGTCCGAAAAACATAACTATCGACTTTTTTCCGGCAAGCGCTATTGCCTGCTTCATAGTCTGCACACGTCCTACACATTCTATTACCTTTGTTACGCGGGTAATATTATTTTCTTTTAAGACCCTTTGAGCATCCTCGCTTAACGGATCTATACATATATCGGCGCCCAATTTTTTGGCAAGCTCTCTTTTTTCTTTATTCGGTTCAAGCGCAATAAGCCTTGACGCGCCGCCGATTTTGGCAAGCTGAAGCATTATAAGTCCTATCATTCCGCAGCCGATTACAGCCACTGTATCATCAGTCTTAATATCGCATAAGTCAATGCCGTGCATACAACAGGAAACAGGCTCTGTCATTGCTGCCTCCTCAAACGAGGTTGTATCGGCAATTTTGTATATCTGACTTTGGGGTACTGCACAGAACTGCTCAAAGCCTCCGTTTACAGTCGTCCCTATTCCAATCATATTTTCACAGAAGTGTCCTATTGCACTTTTGCAATAATAACACTCACCGCACAGCTTGTTGGGATCAACGCAAACTCTGTCGCCTACCGCTATATCTCTTACGTTTTCTCCTACCTCCGTTACAACTCCGGCA
>JAQXZB010000025.1 GCA_029226975.1 Clostridiales bacterium
GCAAAGCTTGTTGTTTTCTCGACTAATGCAGCTGATATAAGTGACAGCCTGGCAGAGGAACTTAGAGCCGCCCTTTCATGGGAGAACGGCAGAATGAATCTTACAGCCGAGGGATTTGTAACGGGTATTATAGCACATCCTCTTGACGGCAATATCAGATATGCCCGTACTGATGTGGGCGGCTGTTACAGATGGGTTCCCGAAACAAACTCATGGAAGCAGCTGATGTGCAATATTCCGTATGAGGAAACAAATCTCATATGTGTAAACGGCTTTGCGGTTGACCCAAACAATAAGGATATTATATATATCCTCTGCGGCGGTGATTTAACAAAACAGCCGCACTATCTGCTCAAGTCATATGACAGGGGCGAAACATGGGAAAATACATTTCTTGATATGCCCAGCCGAAACGGTTTCACAAGATGCGGCGGTGAAAGAGTTGCGGTTGACCCGAACAATTCCGATATAGTCTATGTGGGAACTTTTACAGACGGACTGTGGAAAAGCGCGGATGCGGGCAAAACGTGGAGCAGGATCGGAACGGAGATTACCGCATCGGCAACAGAGGGCATAAACGCGGTTGTGTTTGACGCAAGCTCCGGTGTTGCGGGCGAGGGTTCAAATGTCATATATGTATCTGCGTTTGACAGCGGACTGTACAAGAGCACCGATGCCGGAGCGAGCTTTACAAAGGTGGATACCGGTGTTTCGAGAATAATGCGGATGAGGATGCATGGCTCAAGCCTGTACTTTACTGCGGTACCTACCCAAACGTATGTCGGAGGCTTTTTCAGATACAGCGCCGGCTGCGGCTTAGAGAATCTGAACCCGCATAACAGCACAACGACTATGACCGGTGCTGTGGATTTCATGATTGATTACACAAATCCGAATTTCATGATTGTTGCAAGCTATGATCCGCCGTCTTACAGATGGCGCACAAGGGACGGAGGAGAAACATGGGATTACTTCCTCTCGGAGGACAACGTAAACAATGCCGCGTTTTTGCAGGACCCTTCAAATCCTCAAAGACTTCTGGAGGGTACGGGACGAGGTCTTTGGACGTATGAGAATATTTATGAGGAAGACCTATATAACAATGTTGAATACGGCAGAGAACAGACGGGAATAGAGGAGCTTGTTGTTCTAAAAGTTATGAGCATACCGCACAGCGATGCTCCAATGCTTGTGGCAGGCGCTTATGACGCTTCGTTTTTGTACTGCGAAAACAAAACCGATCCGGCGATGCTGCAGTGGTATGAGCTGAATAAAAACGATAAATGGGGAATAGCCGTTGATATGGACTACTGCAACAGTAACCCAAAATATTTTATGAGGGTTGCACGTCAGCAAGAGGGAAATTATGAAACGGATATAATATTCTCAAACGATTACGGCAGGGGATGGCAGAGAAGTACCTCATGGTCAAAATCAGATCCGGCATTTGCCGGAGCGGTTTCCGCCGGAATTCAGTCAAACGGCTATCCTGTCGCAATTATAGCAACACCGAAAAAGGCGGATGGAAGCCCGGGCGCGCTCTACCGCACAACGGATTGGGGAGCAAGCTGGCAGAAGATTTCGGGTGTTGATATTTATGCAGGCTCCGATTTCTGGGTACGGTACAGAGAGTACGTTCTCATCTCCGATTCCGCAGACCCCAATACGTTCTACTTTTATACAGGCTCGGACTTCTATGTCAGCCATGATAGCGGAGTAACGTGGCAGACAAATACATATCTTGCTGACAACTTCGGAATAACCGGCGGAACGGTATCGCTTACGGCTGTGCCGGGCCAAGCGGGAAACCTGTTCCTGACAGCTTCGGGCAAGGTTTTCAAAACCGAGGATTTCGGCAGCACATGGGAAAAGCTGTCTATTGCCGAAAGCGCAAAATACATAAGCTTCGGCAAGGGCAGATATGAAGATCCGGCAATGTATATGTACGGAACTGTAAACGGTATAGAGGGGCTGTATATTAGTGATGATATGGGTACAAGCTTCAGGCGAATCGATAATGACGGAATGAATTTCTTAAGTGAGGTTACTCAGATAGCCGGAGATATGAATATGTACGGACGCGTATTTGTTCCTCTTGCGGGAACAGGTATTATGTGGTTTGAGGACACTCACCTGGAAACTGAGGCAAACAGCATTTTTGCCGTAAGCCAAAATACACTTTCAAGAACGGAGAGTATACAAAGCTGCAGCGTTGGTGATGTTATAGACATTTATGCGCGCAGGACGGATTATTCCAAGTCATACAGATTTATCGCCGCCTCCTATGATGAGGGCGGAAAATTAAAGGCGGTATCATTATTTGAGCCGAATACAGATAAGGTATCGTACACTGTGGCTGCCGGAGCAAGCAGGGTTAAAATTATGATGTGGTCCGATAAGGACAACATAACGCCTATCGCACAGCAATGTGAAATAACTGTCAGATAGGGAGAGGACATTTCAATCGGAGGAAAACAGCCTATGAAAACCATACATATAATATCACACTCACACTGGGACAGAGAATGGTATATGCCGTTTGAATACCACAGGGCATATTTGATAAAGCTGATTGATGACTGCCTTGAGTTGTTTGAAAATGATAAGGAATTTAGAAGCTTTCATTTGGACGGCCACACAGCGCTTATTGAGGACTATCTCGAAATAAAGCCGCAAAACGAGGAAAAAATCAAAAAATATGTTCGCGAGGGCAAATTTAATGTCGGACCGTGGTATGTTCTTCAGGATGAATTTTTAACGAGCAGTGAAGCGAACATACGCAATCTTTTGGTTGGTATGAGCGTTGCCGAAAAATTCGGAGCGGTGACAAAAATAGGTTATTTCCCCGATTCATTCGGAAATGCGGGACAGATGCCGCAGCTTTTAAAGCAGGCGGGAATGAAGGCTGTTGCCTTCGGCCGCGGAGTGAAGCCGACCGGATTGAATAATGAGGTTACGGACGGATATAACTCTCAGTTTTCCGAACTGTACTGGCAGTCGCCCGACGGCAGCTGTCTTCCGGCAATACTTTTTGCGAATTGGTATAACAACGGTGCTGAAATACCCGAGAATGCGGATGAAGAGTATTGGAACCGTACAATATCAAATACACAAAAATATGCCTCAACCGATGAGCTGCTGTTAATGAACGGCTGCGACCATCAGCCGGTGCAGAAAAATCTGACGAAAGCCATCAGGGCTGCAAGAAAAAAATATCCTGAGTACACTTTTATTCATTCAAGCTTTGATGAATATGTACAGGCACTGGAGAAAGCTCTGCCGGACGATCTCACAACCGTTACCGGCGAGCTTACAGGGCAGGACACAGACGGCTGGTATTCGCTTGTAAATACATGTTCGGCAAATATCGATTTAAAGGTAATGAACAGAAGCGGTGAAATACTGCTTGAAGGCGTTGCCGAACCGCTGTCAGCAATAGCAATGTGTTTGGGTAAGGAATATCCGCACGATATGCTACTGTATTCGTGGAAAACACTTATGAAAAATCATCCTCATGACAGTATCTGCGGTTGCAGCTGCGATGCAGTAAATGATGAAATGCGGACCAGATTCATTAAAAGCGCGCAAGCGGCGCAGACGGTTATAGATGATGATTTAAGGTATATAGCAGGGCATATCGAAGCATCCGGTTTTGAAGGCTGCGATGCGGTATTCGCTGTGATAAACACATTCGGTAAAGAGCGTTCGAAAGCGGTAAGCGTTGATGTTGATGTGAGACGTATTTACGGAAGCGGCAAACTTCACAATTCAGCCTTGGACATTGAGAACAGCATGTACAAGGGCGGCTATGAGCTTGTTGATAAAAACGGCAATACCATTCCTTGTACAGCAAAAAATCCGAGACTGCGTTTCGGCTATGACCTGCCTGAGAACAGGTTCAGGCAGCCCTATATGGCAGAAACCGTAACTGTATGCTTCGAGGCAAAAGACATTCCGGCTATGGGATATAATGTGTACGGCTTGAAGAAATCGGATAAGACCCATGGCTGTACTCTTGTTCATGAAATGAACACCATGGAAAATGAGTATATCAGGGTTGAAATTAACTCTGACGGAACACTTAATCTCACCGATAAAAGAAGCAAAAAGGTATTTAAAAAGCTTCTTCGGTTTGAGGATGTCGGAGATGTAGGAACGGAATATACATTTGTTCCGGCAAAGAACGACATACCGGTTTTATCGGGAAATGCGCCGGCTGAAATAACGCTTACAAGGGACGATGAATTTCTTGCAGAGTATAAAATAAGCGTTACAATGGACATTCCGAAGGATGCAGATGAAGCATACCGAAAGGAGAAAATGACCTTTGTTGAAATTAAAGACCGAACAAGCGGCAGGAGTGCCGAAACGGTTACAATTCGTATCACATCATATGTTTCACTTGAAAAGCACGGTAAACGGGTTGATGTGAGAACCGAATTTGAAAACAATGCAAACAATCATCGTCTGCGCGTGATGTTCCCGACAGGTATTAAATGCAATATACATAAGGCTGAATCTGTTTTTGAAGCAGCGCTGAGAAATAACCGTCACAAGCCGACATTTACATATCCGAGCGGCTGTGAGCATCAGCAGGGTTTTGTAATGATGAATGATGAAACGGCGGGTATGGCAGTTGCGAATATCGGTCTCTACGAATACGAAATCGTAAATGACGATACAATTGCCATTACGTTGGTAAGAGCTGTTTCGGAGATGGGTGACTGGGGAGTATTCCCGACAGAGCTTTCCAAGCAACAGAAAAAATTATCGCTGAATTATGCCATAGTGCCGTTTACAAATGAGGATGAAGCCTATACGGAATGTAAAGCGTTTGCAGCTCCTGTGGTGAGTGTTCAGGTTTTAAAAAACGGTAACGGCTTTAAAAACGGCGGCTTTGTGTGGACCGGGAACATGCTCATAAATACGGCATTTAAAGCTGCGCACAACAGCGATGATATAATTATGCGGTGGGTGAATTACTCGGATAAGGAGCAGCTGCTTACAATACATCAAACGGATTGGATTGACAATATTTATATGAGCAATATTATTGAAGAATATAAGGAACCTATAAAGTGTTCTGACGGAAAATGGACAATTCCCGTCAAGCCATTTGAAATTATAACCGTTGGATGCAGAAAAATAAGTATATCAAGGAGAACAGTATGACGAAACAGGAATTTGAGAGCAGGCTAAGCAAACTAAAAGAAAAGCATAACAGTCTTGTGACTGCGCAAAACAGGGTTGATACGGATTGGTACAACGGCATTTTTGACCGATACGAGGATTGTGTTTTAACGAATGAGCATATCCCCCTTGAATGGAGATTTGACTTGAATTATGAAACAAATCCTAATCTTCTTGAACGTATAGGCACAAATGCGGTGTTTAACAGCGGCGCGCTGTATCATGACGGAAAATTCGTGCTTGTGCCGCGAGTTGAGGGGTATGACAGAAAATCATATTTTGCAGTGTGCGAAAGTGAAAACGGTATTGATAATTTCAAATTCAGAAAATATCCCGTAAGACTGCCGATATACGGCGAGGAGGACACAAACGTATACGATATGCGCCTTACAAAACATGAGGACGGTTGGATTTACGGCTTGTTCTGCTCCGAGAGGAAGAACAAGAGCGTAAACGATACATCAACCGCCGAGGCAAAATGCGGAATTGTCCGAACAAAGGATTTGGAAAACTGGGAAAGACTGCCGGATTTAGAGTCAAAGTATCAGCAGAGAAATGTGCTTTTGCATCCGGAATTTGTAA
>JAQXZB010000026.1 GCA_029226975.1 Clostridiales bacterium
GGGAAAAACCTTTAATGCCGTTAAGGCGACAGGCTTCCCGGTAAAGACAGACTTGAGCGATCCGAGGAATATTCCTCGTCATTTGGCAGTAAGTCCGGCAAATCCGGATCATATGTTGGTTGACAGTCAGGATTATATTCACTATAACAACAGAAGATTTTTCTCAAAAGACGGCGGAAAGACCTGGAATGAATGTCAGTATGACACATCAAAGGATTTCTTCTTCTGTCAAAACAGACAGCATCCGTTCGCATGGCATCCGACAGATGAGAACAAGGTTTGGTCTTTTGGCGGTGACTGGATTGCTTCAAGTGATAATGCGGGAGAAACTTTCATGTGGGATGCAAACGGATATTGCGGAACACCTCCCGGCGGCAGAATAGTATTTAATCCGTATAATCCGGATTATATCTTTGCCGGTGCACAGGATTTGCTGGGTATTTTAAGTACCGATTACGGAAAAACTTGGAAGCCTATCGAGCCGGAAAACGGAGGAGGCTTCGGCTGTGCTTACGGTTCGTTGGCATTTGATGAAAATTTACTTGTATCTGCGGTAGCGGATGGCTGGTATACCGGAAGAACTCTTCAAACAAGTTATGACGGCGGAAAGACATTTACGGGGGATTTGCCGTTAAGACGAGGTACGGAAAGACGTGCTACATCTTTCTGGATTTCTCCGAAGGATCCCAATCATGCGGTGGCGGGAGAATATGTAACCCATGACCGCGCCCAAACATGGGACAGAATGGTGAATTGTGAATTTGTTTTGGCTGTGAATTATTATCACAACAAGGAAATGTACGGTCTGGTACACAAGGGATATGACGAAATAATTGTTGTATCCTATGATGACGGAATAACATGGTATCCGTTTGCAAAAACTTATATAGACGACTCAAGAGTTTTGGATATGTCGGATTCGCCGTTTACATCGGCAAAAGGACCGCAAATGTGGGATTTGGAATACGATGGAATTAACGACATTTTGTATTATATGCCCGGTAACCTTAACAGCGGTGTAACGATTGTTCGTATTGAGGACAATGTACAAACCAATATCGGTTCTCGTGTAGAGGCTGAAACAATGGGTGACGGCAAGTATATGCATATTATGGCGATGGATCCGAGATACCCGGACATTATATATGTGGGAACATACGGCTGCGGTAACTATCAGAGTATGTGTGCTGTGCAGCGTTCATGTGACGGAGGAGAAACTTTCCAGGTTATATCGTCAATGGGAGATCCGAAAACCATTGTAAAAGACGGTCCGTCAACCGGTTCGGGTGTTGAAACAATTGTTGTTAATCCCAAAACGGGCGACCTATGGCTGTGGTCAAGAGCTGAGGGGATTTGGAGATTCCCGGCTCCGTATAATAATTGATGAAAGGTGAGGAGATATGAAAAGGATAGTTTCGTTAATTTTGACTTCCGCTATTGCTGTTTCTCAGGGCTCATTTGCTTTTGCAAATGAGCAGCTTGAGAATTTTGAAGCAGATATTATAAAACAAGACATCGTATCATGTGATTTGGCTCAAGACAGCGATACGGCCGGTGCGGATAATGTTGAAGAAGATATATCATTTGACATTCAGGAACAATCGGCAGAAGTGATTGAGATTTCCACTGCGGAAGAATTAAAGGCTGCTGCGGCTGCCGTAAACTCAGATGCTAACGGTTGTGAGGGTGTTTATTACAAATTAGTAAATGACATTGATTTAAATAATGAGTTGTGGTCGAGCTATATCGGTTCGCATCGTGAACTTGCCGGAGTTGAGTATAAACCGTTCAAAGGAATATTTGACGGCAACGGTCATGTGATAAGGAATTATAAAATATCATGCGATCATAAAATTGCCGGAGGTATATTCGGAGCATTGGGAGGCAATGCCGTAGTAAAAAATCTGGGAATAGAAAACGTAACAATATCCATAGACAAGGAATGGGTTTGGACAACCGGGGGCGGTATTGTCGGTTTCTTGGGAGATAACGCAACAGTATCAAACTGTTATGCAAAATCGGTGCATTTTACAACAGGAATCCCGTTTGATATAAATAAAATGGAATTTAGTTATGCCGGTGGTATAGTGGGAAAAGCTGTGGGCGGAAACATAGAAAACAGCTATGCATTGAATATCACCATAGATGACAGACCTACAGGACAAGATGATATTGCGGCTATGTTCGGTGCTGTAGCCGGATATATTCAAGAAGGAACGGTAATAAGAAATTGTTACACAAATGTGTTTGTTGCACCAAGTACCAAAGTCGGAACTACCGTTGTGAATTCGTATTATACAATAACTCCGGGGTGGCCGTGGAATACAGGTGCAGATGAAAATTCTATTTACTTGGGTACACAAATAACAGATAACGCATTGAGAAATATAGCAAGCACATTGGGAGATTCGTTTGCCGACGATACGCAGGGCTTGATAAATAACGGTTACCCGATTTTAACATGGGAGCAGGATTCAAGATTTTTACCGGGAGAAGCACGAATAGTTTCTTCAATTCCCCAGGATAATGCCGATAATGTATCTGCATATCGCTGCAGTGTGTCGATTCTGTTTGATAAGTTTATAGACTATTCCACATTGGATGAAGACAGTATAATTATTGAACCAAATGCAAAATTAACGCTTGATAAAAAAGAGGGGACGGGTTCGGATAAGGTGGAATTTATCCTTGATAAGCTTGAGCGTTCTACAACATACACAGTAACATTTAAAGATAGTGTAAAAACAATAGCAGGGGATAATATTGCGGAAGACAGCAAACTTTCATTCACAACCATATCGACAGATCCGGCTGCCGGATTAACCAATTTAGTCCAAAACGGTGACATGGAGGATATAAATAATTTAAATGTATTCAAAAACAGTAATCCTGCAGCTTCCGGTCATATATCCTTTATGAATGAAACGGATCTGAAAGGCACTAAAAACAGTGTGTTAAGACTTAATCCCGGATGGGAGGATGAACCGGTTGTTGCAAGGGATTCAATAACAAAACCGGGAAAATATTATATGTCTGCCTGGGTTAAATCAGATAATAAGCAAAACATAGTAATGGCAGTTCAATCATCGGATAAATCAACCGGTGAGGCAATATGGGCATCTGAGAAAATCGAGGTTCAGGCAGGCGAGTGGACATTTATTGCTTGTGAGTTTGATATAGACTCAAACCTTGTTCCGGAAGAAATATCAATACGAGCCGGGGGCGGAAAACCCATGAGTGTAGACGAGTGGAGCATTTATGATATTTCGGAGGCTCCCAATGATGAGGTGTTTATTGTAGACTGCAATATTGAAAATGATGCGAAGGATATATCTCCCATTTCACCGATTTTTGAGGTGCAATTTAATGTGCCCGTAAGGCAGGGAACTTTGATGACGGGAATATCATTGGTTGATTCTATGGGTGCAAAGAAAGCGGTTGATGCGGATTTTGCTTATAATGATTTGTTGAACTGCAAAATAAACTGCGGGGACATTTTACCCGGCGAAAGATACACTTTGGATTTGAGCGGAGTCAAATCAGTTGCAAATAAGACTATCGGTAATGATGCCGTAGTGTTTAACACTATTGCCGGTAACGGAAAAAATGCAAATGTTATCAGCACTTATCCTGTTTCGGGTGCGAAGGAAATAAAGAAAGATGATTTGCCGATTATTATTGAGTTTGACGGGCCTATAAATTCAAAAACAATCGGTAATATTACGATAAGCCCGGATTTGGGAGCTGTACCTGAAATGAATTTCCTTGATTCAAAGAGGTGTATAATAAACATTGATAAAAGCAAGTTTAAAAACGGAACAGAATACACCGTAACAGTACCCGCATCGGTTGAAACGGTAGATAAATTTAATACAAATGAATATAGCTTTACATTTACCACTATTTCCGATGAAGGACTCATCGATAATCTGAATAATGCCTTGGGAAATTTCGATGCTGTCAAGACCTTCTTTGAGAATGATTATAATGAAATGGGACTGAAATGTGAGATATATGATTATCTGGCTGAAAACCGCAAAGAAATCCTAAATGACGTTTTTGAATTGATTTCTAATGAGAAGAAATTTGATTCGGTGAAAGATGTATGCAAAAGAATCAATGCTTGTGCGTTGAAAGTAATTGCCTGCAATATATCGGATATTGAAGAAATTAAGAGCGTTGTAGAGATTAAAAACGGAGTTCTGGGTGATAAAGTATTAAATATATATACAACAATTCTTGATGAAAAGAACAGGAATGCGGTTGCCAACGATATGATAAATAATAAATCGTCAGAACCCATAGAGTTGGTAAGCAAGCTGACTGAAGATGTTATTTGCAGAGCATTGAAGCTTGCGGATGGCGCAAACGCAATAAGAAGTATTTTGGCAGACACCAAAGAGTATTTTGCGGGTGAAGATGACATAAGCGATTTGATAAAAACAGCGGAGTCAAATGCGTTTCCGACAATGATTTATGGAAATATGAAGGCATCACTTGCGAACGCAGCCTCCTATGCACAGATAAAGTCTGCTTTGCAAAGAGCAATACAAGAAGCGCAGTCTGCTGCGAATAAGCCGTCAAACAGCAGCGGCTCGTCCGGTTCGGGCGGCGGCGGAAGCGTAGTTTACAATTCTGCAAAAACACCGGATAAGCCGATTGAAATAAAGCCTGAGGAAAATGTAATTTTTAAAGATTTGGATGAGGTATCTTGGGCAAAGGACAGTATTCTCGGATTATATAATCGAGGAATAATAAACGGCAGAGCAGAAAAGATTTTTGCGCCTAATGAAAAGCTCACTCGTTTTGAATTTACTAAGATGGTGATTTTGGCAATGGACGCGACAAATGAATCTGCCGCGGCTAATTTTAAAGATATTCATGAGGACCATTGGGCTTATAAGTATATTGCGTCAGCCTATCAAAGCGGAATAATACAAGGTATATCCGATGATATGTTCGGTGGTGAGATGTCTATAACAAGACAAGATATTGCTGTAATATTAGAACGCATTTTAAAACAGCAAAAAATTGAAATAGACAGTATATCTCTTGGCTTTTCCGATTATAAAGAAATATCTGATTATGCACAAGAGGCGGTTGGGCATTTGGCTTACATCGGGGTTATAAACGGTCGGGATGACAGTTCATTTGCTCCAAATGATACAGCTACAAGAGCAGAAGTAGCGGTTATGCTTGATAGATTTTTGGGATTTCTTAAATCCGGGGAAGGGAAGTGAAACGGTATATGAAGATTAAAAGAGTTTTGGGGTTAATACTGGCTATGTTTATGATTGTCGTACAAAATGCTTTTGTATTAGCCGAAGACGCAGCATCATTTACCATAGTAAGCTCAAGTATTGAAGATGGCGATACGGAGGTTTCTCCCATTAATTTGCAGCTTGATGTTACTTTTTCAGATGCTGTCGATACGTCTACGATAAAAATGTCAAATGTTTCTGCAACAGACGGCATCTTTGCTCAAGTGGTATCCACTGGTGAGAAAAGTGCAAGAATCTATTTTGACAGAAATAAAGTTAAGCTGGGAACGAAATATACGGTAACATTAAAGCCGGGCATAAAATCTGTTGACGGCGTACCGCTTGAAACAACAAATATTTCATTTAAAACAACAAAGGAAGTACCCCCGTACCGTCAGGTGACAAATCAGGAGATGGATGACAGTAACAATATCTATGGTTTGGATTCGGAGGCTTGGACGGCGGTTTCGATAATTCCGGTTGACGGAAATAATGTACTTCAATTCGGAGCCAACTGGGATGAAGCGTCGGTAAGACAATATATGTTTTGTAAGGCAGGCCGTACTTATACTGCAAGGGCAAGGGTTCAAGTATTAGATAAAACTGAAGTATGGCTATCCCTGACATATAAAGCACCCGACGGTTCCGAAAGATATTTCGGCAGCGAAAGAAAAACGCTTTCGCCGGGAAGCTGGAACGAGTTGGAGTATTCATGGACTATAGAAGATGATGCGGATTTAAACACGGTAAAGCAATGGATACAGGTCGGAACGTCGGGATCGAGAGTGTACATTGATGATTGGTACTTCTTTGAGAACGGTCACGACGAAAATCCGCCGACTGCAGTGGGAGTAACTAAATCATCTTTAACTACGGTGCGTACAGACAACGATAGCTTGGAAAAGATGAAGGCATTTGGTGTTATTTCCAAAAGCGCGGCATCGGGTGCAAATGTTTCCCGTATTGAGTTTGCAAAGATAATACTTAATATATTGGGCATAGAGTCGGATTTAAAGGGTGCGGCGACATTTAAAGATGTTCCCGAAAGCGATATGGGAGCTGTAAGCATGATTGCAAACTCAGGGCTGATGAGCGGATATGATGACTATACATTCGGACCGGATGACAATGTAACGGTTGAACAAGCGCTGAAGGTGATATTAAACATTATGGGGCAATCTGGTCTTGCGGAAATTAGCGGCGGATATCCGGATGGTTACTATTTGACTGCATCCAATATAGGACTGTTAAAGAAAACGGATTGCGGTAAAAATCAGGCGTTGAATTATAAGAATCTTGCAATAATGCTCGATAATGCATTAAAAGAAAAAGTCCTAACCAAAGCAAATACAAAAACAGAAGAAGGAAAAACCTTTTTGGAATATTATTTTGGTTATGCAGAGGGTGAAGGAATTATAGAGGGTACACCGGAAACATATCTATATTCGGGAGAAAATCTCAATAAAAACCAAGTGTGCATCAACGGAACTGTATTCCAATGCGATAAAGACATATCTCAATACCTGGGATGTAAAGTGAGATATTACTATGATTTAAATTCCGATGATGATCAGCTTGTTTATATTTACGATATAGACAATAGAAACAAAATCGTGGAATTTTCCACTGTAAGCCAAGATGTCAGCTTTGAAAACAACACATATACAGTTTACGAAAGCAATGGCAGAAAAACAAATTATCGCGTAGAGAATACAAACAGTGTGATTTACAACGGCAAATATTATGCCGATTATGTAAATGCATCAGATGTATTTGTACCCAAGTACGGTTATATAAAGCTTATTGATAACGGCGAGGGATATAAAACAGTTGTAATTACCGATATTCGTACAGTTCATGTTGGCTCAATAGACTATCAAAAAGGAATAATCTATGACAGATTGGGCGGCAAGGAAATTAACCTATCGGACTGTGATGTTGTATCAATAAAAGATGTTGATGGAACGGACTGCGAGTTGATGGACATTAAGGCATATGACCTTTTATCTGTTGAGAGCAGTAAGGATGGCAGCATAGTAAAGCTCCATGTATCAACCAATAGTGTAAGCGGTTCTGTATGCGAAATCTTAAAGGACGAATATCAAAATGAAATATCGATAGCAGATAACAAGTATGGCAGCAATGTTAGGACAAAGTATAAAACGATAAACGGCTTTTTTGATGATCAACCGATAAGTATGGGAGAAACAGGTACTTTCTATATTGATTTCTTGGGAAATATAGGCGCATTCAAGACGGGAGAGTCAACAAAGAATGTGGGGTACCTTGTTAATGCGTATCCCCCTGAGCCTGATGATGACAAAAATATTTATTTGAGAATATTCAATACAGACGGCAAGATGGTTAAACTGAAAACAGCTGATAAATTATGCATTGATCAAGCGGTACCCAAAACATCGGCAAGTGCATTAAATATGTTGAAGAACGGAACAGACAGCGTGGTATCACAGTTGATAACGTATGACATTGATGTCAATGGTGAAGTTTCTTCGATTGATACTGCTTATAATAAAAGACCGAATTGCGAGGATTATCGTACTGTTGTGCCGGACAACAACGAAAGTGAAGAGAGCTTGAGGGTAATATATTCTTCAATTTTGCCGCCAAACTCAAGTTCAGAGCCGGAGATGCTGTCATTCCGTCCGAATGCACGAAATTTTGGCGGAAAGGTTCAGTTAACCGATAATGCTAAAATAATGTATGTTCCTTTAAATGGAAAGGACAGAGAAGAGTCTGATTTCTACATTTCAGATGCAGTGTGGGATTTGGGAGATCTGGGTCAGGAAATGATTGAGGCATATCAAACAAAAGGCAGCTCGCTTTCGGTGGATACTGTAATAGTCTATATACCCGATGACAGATATTGGAGCAGTCATTTGGGCGAATACAGAGCAGGAATTGTCTCCGAGAAAAAGTTTGAGATAATAAATAATGAGGGCTGCTTGGTGCTGTATATGCTGGACGGCAGAAAAATCCACTCTGAAAAAAATGATTGGGGAAGCTCAATTGACGTAGGAGATTACATAAAATACAGAGTTGATAAGAATGATCGTCTGTTGGAAAAACCGATGACTGCTATCGATGTTTCAGAACATTCAATGCCGGGAAGTAACCCAACAGGAATGTTCGGTGAATGGGATCGTGCATTTTATGCTAAAGTTGTCGATAAGGAAGGCTCGGAATTGAAAATAATACCGTTTGATTGTGACGTAACCACAAGTAATATACAGTTGTATTCGGAAGTGCTTAATGCTTCAAAAGCTACAGTATATTTGTGTGATGTAAACAGAGAGAACGCAGTTATTGAGAAAGCATCTTTAAGAGAGATTGTTGACTATAAAAATTCATGGGATTGTTCTGAAGTAATAGTTGTCTATCAAGGAGATATTGCTCAGTATATTTTGGTTGTGAAATAATATACAATAAGCAACAACGTCGGTTTTTGGCGTTGTTGCTTGTTATAATAACGATATTTGAAATGCAAAACCGAAGGTGATGAAGGTGTCAAAAAAAGTAATAGATTTTATAAACAATAATTGGGATGGGTGTGTAAGAAATAATATGCAGGATGTGGATACACTGATAGGTATGCCATATCCTTACACAATACCGGCTATCGGACATTTTGAAGAAATGTATTATTGGGATACATATTTTACTAATGTTGGTCTGCTTATAAGCGGCAGACAGCAGTTGGCAAAGAATAATGTGGATAATATACTGTTTCTTGTCAATAAATATGGGTTTATGCCCAACGGCAACAGGGAGTGTTTTTTAAACCAGTCACAGCCTCCGTTTTTAAGCATAATGGTAAGAGATATATATGAATATTATAAAGATGAGGTATGGCTGTACGGTGCTTATAATGCCCTAAAAAAAGAATATGAATTTTGGCAGACAAAACGCACTTTGGGTAATGGATTAAACCATTATGGCGGGAATGCAGAAACAGTTGAAACCTGCACCCAAATGGCGGATTATTTTAAAAGCAGAGTTAAAACAGAGCCTGATTGTGATAATATTTCACTGGGCAAGCACTGTCGTGCATCTTGTGAGAGCGGCTGGGATATGAATCCGCGATTTGGTTTTTGCTGTGATAAATATGCTGCGGTTGACTTGAATTCACTGCTGTTTATGCTGGAAGCGAATATGGCATATTTTTCAAAGATACTTAATATTTCCGAAGATGATATTTGGGACGATCGTGCCGATAAAAGAAAGAAGATAATGTTAAATACAATGGATGACGGGAACGGAGTACTCCTTGATTTGAATGCAAAAACCAATTCGTTAAGCAAAATATTATCGGCTGCATCATTCTTTCCTTTGTATGCCGGATTAGTAACACCTGCTAAAGCTGATGCGATTGTTCATGGTCTTAGCCGTCTTGAGGCTGAATACGGCATACTAACTTGTGAGAAAAATGAAGTTGAGGGATTATATCAATGGGATTACCCAAACGGATGGGCTTGTTTACAATTTATTGCGATGAAAGGCTTGGATAACTATGGTTTTAAAACGCAAGCGAAACGAATTGCATTAAAGTATATATCACTTGTGGATAAAATCTTTGATGAAACGGGTAAGCTTTGGGAAAAGTACAATGTTGTAAACGGCAGTTTGGATGTGAATAATGAATACGAGCAACCGGCTATGTTGGGATGGAGTGCCGGTGTGTATTTGGCAGCGTGCAAATATTGCGAATTACTCGATAATTGAGAAGTACGATAATGCAAAAAATAAGAGGATATACCGGGAATAAAACTATATTAGGAGATGATAATATGACAAAACAAGAATTTGAAATTAAATTAAGAAAGTTAAAGGAAAAACATGACAAACTTGTAACAGCCCAAAATAAAATTGATGAAAATTGGTACAACGGAATTTTTGACCGATACGAGGACTGTGTTTTAACAAACGAGCATATTCCCCTTGAATGGAGGTTTGACTTGAACTATGAAACCAATCCGAACCTGCTTGAACGTATAGGCACAAACGCGGTATTCAACAGCGGTGCGCTGTATCATGACGGAAAATTCGTGCTTGTGCCCAGAGTTGAGGGCTATGACAGAAAGTCATATTTTGCCGTATGTGAAAGTGAAAACGGAATAGATAATTTCAAGTTCAGAAAATATCCCGTAAGACTGCCGGTATACGGCGAGGATGATACAAACGTATACGATATGCGACTTACAAAGCATGAGGACGGCTGGATTTACGGATTGTTCTGCTCCGAGAGAAAGGACAAGAGCGTAAACGATACATCGACCGCTGAAGCAAAGTGCGGAATTGTAAGAACAAAGGACTTTGAAAATTGGGAAAGACTGCCTGATTTGGAGTCAAAGTATCAGCAGAGAAACGTTCTTCTGCATCCTGAATTTGTAAACGGCAAATATATGCTTTATACACGTCCGTCAGACGGATTTATCGATGTAGGCTCAGGCGGCGGCATAGGCTGCGCTTTCGTTGACGATATGGCAAATGCCGTAATAGGTGAGGATATGATAATCGAGGAAAGAAAGTATCACACCATAAAGGAAACCAAAAATGGAGGCGGCGCAGTGCCGATAAAGACAGATGAGGGATGGCTTCACATAGCCCACGGCGTAAGAAATACCGCGGCAGGTTTAAGATATGTGTTATACTGCTTTATGACATCACTTGACGATCCGACAAAGGTTATATATACTCCCGGCGGCTATTTCATCGCGCCAATAAACGGCGAAAGAGTGGGTGATGTTTCAAATGTGGTATTTTGCAACGGCGCAATAGAGCATGACGGTAAAATTTACATATATTACGCGTCAAGCGACACAAGACTTCATCTTGCTGTGACAACCGTTGAAAAAATGGTTGATTACTGCAAGAATACACCGAAGGACGGCCTCACAACACACGCGAGTGTGAGAGCGATTTGCGAGCTGATTGACCACAACGCGGCTGCAAATGGGTAAATGCTCATGAGAGTTAAGGATAATTATGATAGAAATGATTTTTATCCAGGATTTTGACATGAGCAATAAAACTCAATATACTAATAGTTTAGCACATATGACATGAAATTGCAAGTATCATGTTGTATATGCCATGCCGCTGAATTCTGTTAAAAATCTTTGAAAATGCAGTTGATAAATCCGCCAACTTGTGGTATACTTAAAGCAAGGAACTGCGGGAGGTGATCGGATATGATTTTAAATAACGGAAAAAAGCGCATACCCATAGGATATGAGGATTTTAAGCAGCTCATGGACGGCGGGTTTTATTATGTGGATAAAACCATGCTTATATATGAGCTTCTCCATAACGGCGGACAAAATAACCTTATAACAAGACCCCGCCGTTTTGGAAAGACTCTTAATTTCAGTATGTTAAAATATTTCTTTGACATAACCGAAAAGGAGAATGCGTATCTTTTTGACGGCTTAAAAATATCGGAGCATTATGATGAACTGGCGATGTACAGAAATACGCATCCTGTCATAACGCTGTCCTTAAAGTGTGCGAAGCAGGGGAATTATACCGAAGCATTGAAAAAGCTTAAATATGAAATTCAAAGACAATTTATAAACAATAAATTTATTATCGGTAGCGATAAAATAAATGAGGAATATAAAATTGAGTACCGAAGAATTTTGAATATGGAGGACGATGCTGCATGGAGCAGCTCAATTCAGTTGCTTTGCTCATGCTTAAAGCAGTATTACGGAGTAAATACAATCATATTCATAGACGAATATGATGTGCCCTTGGAGGACGCATATTTTTCGGGATATTATGATGAAATGGTGCGTTTTATCCGCTCCCTGTTCGAGTCTGCTCTAAAAACCAATCCGGCACTGGAATTTTCGGTTATAACCGGGTGTCTCAGAATATCAAAGGAAAGCATATTTACAGGACTTAATAATCTTGATGTCAACTCCATATTATCGAATAGCTACTCCGAGTGTTTCGGATTTGTACAGTCTGAGGTTGACGAGCTTATGCGCTATTATGAAATAGAAGAAAAAGAAACGGTCATGAAGCGTTGGTATGATGGTTACTTGTTCGGGAACACCGAGGTATATAATCCTTGGAGCGTGTTAAATCAGGTAAAGACATGGGCGGGGAATAAAGAAGCTTTTGCGGTGCCTTGGTGGGCGAATACAAGCTCCAACAGCATTATAAAAACGCTGGTAGAAAAATCCGATGATGAAACAAAAGCCATAGTGGAGCGGTTGCTTCATGACGGAAGCGTCATAACTCACCTAAAGGAAACCGTAACCTACGGGGACTTAACGGACAGCAACGAAAATATCTGGAGCTTTTTGTTCTTTACGGGTTATTTGAAGGTACAGGAAGTAGTGCAAACCGGAGAAGAAACAGGGGATACGGCACTGTATTCTTTGGTGATACCAAACCTTGAAATTAAAAG
>JAQXZB010000027.1 GCA_029226975.1 Clostridiales bacterium
TACAAGAGCATACACAACCTCAGTGTCGTTAGGGTCGGGCATAAGGCTCAATACGCTTATAAGCTCATGGTCTTCTCTCGGAATCACATTTAATAGCTGAGTCCATGATCTCGTTTCCGGCTGCCATCTGTAGCAGCCGCCCACGTCCGTTCTTGCATACATTATATCCGGATCCTTGGGGTGAATTTGTATTCCCAGGATAAATCCCTCATCTCCGAAATACATTTTTGACGCGCGCCACTCAAGCGACTGCTTTAGTTCATTGATTATCTGCTCATTGGGCTTTTTAACCGCTTCATACGGCGAAATAATAATCAAAGTGCCGTCATCATACAAATTCAATCCCGCAAACTCTGCTATATCCCGCGCCGAAGCATACAGTACGCCATAGCGATATTCCACCTTATCTCCGCTACCGCCAAATAATTTATCAGCCTCGGCGCTTATATCCCCACCTTGGATTTTTAAAGAGTAATCATCGCATTTTTCAACATTGAACCCAAGATTTTCAAGGGAAAATTTTATTGGGATATAACTGACATCATTAAATTTATAAGGCATAACGTGCTGATACTCTCTGTCCATATCACAGCGGTATCCATCGGCAAGAGCTCTCGTATTGCCGATACGGAAAACCAAGCCGTCCTCTATGTAATCATGATACTTTTCTTCCTCAAACTCACGCCGGATTGAATAAATGCTTCCCTCAGCCTTATATTGCTGTGCAAAAACGGTTACGCATACCGAAAACAATAATGCAGCCGCCGCAACGGCAGTAAGAATTCTTCTCATCTGCGCACCTCCATCATCCCTTGACCGAGCCTATTGTGAGTCCTTTTACAAAGTATTTCTGGAAGAACGGATACACAAACAGAATCGGTCCCATCGTAAGCACGCACATCGCAAATCTTGTGGTCTCTGCCGGAATTTTCATTGCCTGCGCATTTGCTGCCGAAAGATTTGTGTTCTTTGTAAGCGCTTCGATATTTAAGAATATCAGCTGCAAATAATACTGCAGGTTATAATATTTCGGATCGGTAATAAGCATCATCGGAAGATAGTAATCATTCCAAAATGCCAATGCCGTAAACAGCGCAATTGTCGCTGTTCCCGCTTTTGAAAGCGGAATCACCATGCTTACAAATATTCTGAATTCGCCGCAGCCGTCAATCCTGGCAGCTTCCAGAAGCTCATCGGGAATATTTGTGGTTATAAACGTCCTTAATACTATAATATTCCATACACTCACCAATGACGGCAAAAACAAAGCCCAAAAGGTGTTGTTTATATGCAGAAGCTGTGTACATATTATATACCACGGTACCATTCCGCCGCCGAAAATGGTTGTAAAGTATGCATAAAAGGAATAGAACTTCCTATGCTTGAAGTTTTTTCTTGAGAGCGGATAAGCGTACAGAAGCATTATAGATACTCCCAAAAATGTACCTATTACAGTTGCGCCTATAGTATTTATGTATGCTCTTACTATATCTCCCGACTGCACCGCAAGCTTATATGCCTCAAGAGAAAATTCCTTAGGTATCATTGCATAACCATATTCAGTCAATGCCGATGAGCTTGTAAAGGAAACTCCGAAAACCACCAGAACCGGGTACAAGAACACTATTGTCAGCAGAATAAAGAATATGTTCAATACAATATTTTCCGGTGTGGATGATGCCAACACATCCCTGCTTTTTCTTTTTTTCATGACATTTTGTTTTAACATTTTGCAGCCTCCTATCAAAACAGCGAACTGTCGGGATCATAGCGTCTGATGAAAAAGTTTGTAAGCAATACCATCAAAAATCCGATTACTGAGGAATATAATCCTGCCGCGGTTGAATAACCAATCTTGGTTACATTTCTGTAGATATATGTTGTAAGCACGTTCGTTGTCGGATACAATGCGCCCTGATTCATCGGAACATTATAGAACAAACCCAGATCACTGTTGAATATTCCTCCCATCGCCATAATCAGTTGTATACAGATTATGCTTCTCAAAAGCGGAAGCGTAACCTTCACCGCAAGCTGAAATCTATTTGCGCCGTCCACGATTGCCGCCTCATAATATTCGGGATTTATTCCCGCAATTGCGGCAAAATATATAACGCTGCTGTAACCTACGGTTTTCCACGTTCTGACAAAAAACAGTATATACGGCCAATATTTCGGCTCACTGTACCATTTAATCGGCTCTATTCCCAATGCGGGAAGAACGCTTCTGTTGACAATGCCGTATGTATTTCCCAAAAATGCGTATACAAGATATGCCACAATTACCCATGACAGAAAATGCGGCATCATGGCTATCGTCTGATAAAACTTAACCTTAGTTTTGCTCCTTAGCTCGTTCATGAGAATTGCAAAAACAACGGCAATAACAGTACCCAATATAATAAACGCAAGGTTATACAGCACAGTGTTTCTTGTCAGATACCCTATATCCGGACTGCTGAAAAAAGCCTTGAAATTATCAAGCCCGCACCATGGGCTTCCGAAGAAGCCCCGTGCCGGTTTAAAATCTTTAAAGGCAAGTATTATGCCGAACATCGGAAGATACCCGAAAAGAAATATCAATATTGCTCCCGGAGCGGTCATAATGTAATATGCGCAGCGGTCTATATAATTCTTTTTCTTCATTATTACTACCACCTTATGTGTCATTCCGAATCAGCTGTTATTCTGTCTTTTTCCATTCATCGTACTGTCTTTGAGCCGCAGCCTTTACATCCTCAAGCCCCGCCTTATTAAGCTTATCCAAAAAGCCTGCAAGCTCTGTCTCCCAATCCGCCGCTGAACCGAAGTCTAAGTTCTTCCAGTACTCCGAAACAACACTCTGACACGCGGTAACCTCTGTATCAACCTCCTCCATATTAAACATGAAGCCGTAATACTTAGAATATTCTATCTCATCATTGAATGCATTAAGCTTCTCATATCTGTCCGTACTGTATCCGTCAAGGATATAGTTAATCATTGTATTGCCAAGCTCCCACTGGCTGCCGACAAAGTCGTAGTCATTAATCTTGTCCAGAGTCTTTATTGTGTTTTCACCGGTTTTTTCATAGTGAACACCCTCAATACCAAAGTTAATAAGATTGTTCAGGTACGGGTCTGTATTAAACAGCTCAACAAATTTCATAACGCGAACCGGATTTTCGCAGGTATACGGAATGTACAAAAGTGAACCCATAGCGTCCGTTGCGTCTGAGGTGATGTCTGTAATAAGCACCTGTCCCAGCTCATAGTCATAAGACTTGTTTAACTCCTCAAGCTTTGTGGGATGATAAACATCCTTCCAGCAGAAAACATCGCCGTTCGTTTTAAGCTCGCTGAAATTATCTTTAATTGCCACATCCGGATCAATGTATCCCTTCTCGTGCATGTATGCCGCATTCTTTACTGCATTTTTATAACTTTCGCTTTCATACTTGCATATTATTTTGTCCGGCTCTGAGTCAGAGAACATTACTAAATCCGCGCCGCCTACATTATAGAAGTTTATGCCGTCGCTTGTAACGCTTACCGGAGTTGAGCCTGAATGGTTTGCGCCGAAGCATACCATGCCCGGCTCTTTTTCTTTAAGTATGTCAAAGTATGGATACATATCTTCTATGGTATGTACTTTACTCATATCAAAGCCGTATTTATCCGCTATATCCTTTCTGTATACAATGGTTGTACCATGCGCCTTTTCCTTATTCGCCGGTATTGCATAGAGCTTGTGGTCTATTTTTGCACCCTCAAGGAAGTCCTCGCCCAGCATTGCCTTGGTTTCGGGCGCATATTCATCCATGAGCTCATCAATCTGTACCGGAATCTGCTGATTGACATAGTTAGGCAGATGGCTGATATCCGTCCATACCAAATCCATTTTTTCTCCGCTGTTTATCATGTTTGAGGTCTTGCTTACATATACACCCCAATCAAGCGGCATAAGCTTTAATGTGACATTTAGCTTTTCCTTTAAATACTCGTTGGCCTTTTCATTTACCATGTCCTGGTCTGCGCCGAATGAGCCGGGGAAATACCATTCGATTTCATAGGGCTGTGACTGGTCATCCTTCATGGCTGTTGTTTCTTGCTTCGAGCATCCCGCCGTCATGCTCACTGCAGCGGCAAGTGCTGTTACTGCACATAAAATTCTTTTTTTCATTGTTTATAATCTCCTTTTCATTTTATTCATACATAAATATTATTTTCGGTTCTCCCCATACGGAATATGCAATAATTTCCGATCCGTTCCCGCCGGTACTGTCCGCGTCAAATACCGAACTGCTTACGTTGAGCTTGTCAAGCAGTCTGCGCTCCCTGTCAAACTTATAGACGGTAAAGCCCTCCGTTTTTAAGAGCAGCGTGTTATCCGGCGTATCCTTATCGACAACAAGCTTTGACTCCTCATCCCTCGAATAGCCGTATAACGCAAGCTGCATCAGTTCGCCGTCATCAAACCGCTTAAGCGGGGTTCCGTGCGCAAGCCCAAAGCCCGCAACATAATGCTGGTCGGTCAAATTGGTGCCTTTGATCGGGTTTGAATATGTGTCGCTCCAGTAATATGACGTGTCATCAAACATCATTTTTTCGCAATCGAACACTCTCTCTATCGTTAATACCTTCATTGTTTTTTCATAATAGGTCGCTCTTATAAGATCACCCAGATGATAATCATTAACAACGCTGAATCTATCCTTTTGCTCTACCAAAAACCTTTTTTGACCACTGTTGTTCTCACAGGTGAGCGTGATGTATAACTCACCGTCCGCATATTCCTCACCTATACCTGTTATGATATACACCGGCTCTCTGTCGCTGCTGACGGTTACATTGGCTGCGCTGTCCTGCTGCTTTTCTATGATAACACTTGCCTTCATGGAATCCTCCTTGTCGGTATATGCCGCCGTAACCTTATATTTTTTGTCCTGCTGCAGAGTATCTATAGAATACAGCTCCTCATTTGTAACATTCTCAGTCGGCACCTTCAAATACGGAGTCGTCTGATCCGCATAAAATTCAGGTTCTGTTGACATAAATGCACCCGGGATAGTTCTGTATTGAATACTTGAGCCATCTCCTATATACAGGGTTGTAAAGCTGCTTTCGGAGGAAAACTCATTTATCTTGTTATCGCCGTTCAATTTATAATTTACAATCTGGGCAATTGTTTTTCCCGTTTCCCCATTCTTTACCTCCGGCGACTGTGCTGCATTTTTTGCCGGAACGCGAATACCGTTAAATTCAACCTTATCGGCAAACTCATAGGTTGTAAATTTGTTTTGGTCATATTCCCACAGTCTTACATAAAATCTGTCACCGGCATCATCGGGGCTTATCTTTATCAAATATGCACTCTGCATTCCCGAATCGTTTGCACTCCAACCGACAATTTTACCTCTGCTGTCCAGGTAGAATATATATGTAACTCCAAGCTTGCAGGTCATTTCATCGGCATAAGCCGACAGCTCATATTCCTTATTGTCTATCGTCACGGTTTCATCCGATGTGTTGATTGCCGAGGGTGCCCCGCTTAGGGTTTTATATATAACGCTTATCCATGTTTTTTGAGGATTTTGCTTTTCAAGAGCACTTCTGACTTCCAAAACCGCATTGGGCTTTATGTCACCCATCTCCACCTCATCACCGTTTATATCGGTGATAATCAAATCACCTTTTTTTGAAAAATCAACGCTTTTGCCGAAGGTCTTATCGTATACTGTCTTTTTATCCTGATCCACAAAATTTACAAGCACTGTTTCGACTGCGTCTATAAATGCAATTTCATATCTGCCGTCATTGTTGTTATCGAGAAATTTTACGCTTCCCTCGGAGGGTATCAGCTCCGATTCATTGTAATTATCAAGGAGAATATTGTTCCTTATTATAATTGTCTGGGAGCCCAGGTACTCTTTTTTTGTTTTTTTACCGACCTCATATTCCAGATAATTTCCCTCATAGGATTCAATGTCATCAGCGTCAATTTCGAGTGTTTCGTTGGAAGCGTATTCTATCGCCATATACAGCAAATCATCGTCATTGTAGCTGCTTTTGTCATAATATACGCTTACGCAGTAACCAAGATAATCGTTATATTTTGCAACGTCACATTCATAATAGTTGTCACCCACTCTTATTCGGTTGCTGCTTACGGGAATTGCCGGGTCAAGGCTCGTCAGTGCGTTTGACCAAACAATGCCCTTGTAGGAATAAACGGAAAATTCATTTTCCATAAGAGTTAGTCCGTTTTGCTCATAAGCAGGGCTTGCGGCCGTTGTTGCCGCATAGTTTTTTGTTTCGAGAGTATTTCTCAGACATACAATGAAATCTCTGTATGTAACAAAGCTGTTTGCGCCCTGTACGTTTAATCCCTCGGTTATTTTCATATTTGACGCAAGATTTAAGTATCCGCTCGGATAGCTGTCTTTAACTGTAAAGGTTGCCGAAAGCATATCCAGCATAACCTTTACCATCTCCGCCAGCGTCAGCCTTTCTCCCGGTCTGAAATATCCGTTATTCCCGGTCATAAATCCCGCCTGTGCCGCAAAACGTATTCCCTCGTAATAGACATTCTCGCTTGTCACGTCATAAAAGGGAGTCCCCGTTTCCTTTATCTGCACCGGCTCTTCCTGCTTTGGCTTGTCTGCCTCCCACAGCCAGTCATCGGTTTTTACCTCATTGGTATAACCTGTATATTTATTCGATTTTGTGTCATTTTCGGCTGAGTGATTATTTACAATCCCGTACAGATACGCAAGATAGTATGCAAATTCCTCTCTTGTAACCGTAGATTTTGCATTTTTATCCGATTTAAAAGTGAAATCAAGGTTACACAGCAGGGAAAGCGCCTCGTCGTATTTGCGGTCCTCCGACTGAGAAAGCAATTCTATCTTTGCATCTGCCTCATTGTCTGCCGCATATGCCGCAGCTTGAGAAAAAAACATAGCGCATATGGTGCAAAACAATATTATTTTTTTCATTTTCCCGCCCCGCTTTCAATAAAATTATATGTATTAATCATCATCTGTGCAGCCTCTGCCCGAAGCATTGTCGTACCCGGCTCAAAGTTATTGTCGCTTTTGCCGTTTACAATCCCTGCGGCTCTCAGATTTCCTATTGCTTCAAGTGCATATTCGGCTATTGAAGCATTATCATTAAAGGCAATATTCTCATCATCTTCAAATCTTGCGGATGAATATTTCATAAGGGCTCTGTAAATTATAACCGCCGCGTCCTGCCTTGTAACCGGCTCAGCAGGACTAAAGCGCCCTTCCTCTGTACCCTCAACAACACCGGATTGATACATGGCGTTTACATATCCGAAAAACCAATCGTCCTGCGATACATCCAAAAATGCCGGCTGACCCGCCGCTTCCCTCTCACCGAAAAGTCTGCACATGAAAGCGCAAAATTCCGCTCTCGTAACATTTCTTCCCGGTGCAAATTCAGTGTCTGAAACACCGTTTACAACCCCCAGTGAAACAAGTTTATCAATGCTCTCCTCTGCCCATTCAAAACCGCCCAGATCCCCAAACTCAACGCGCTTGGGAGTTACGGGCTTTGAAAAATTCACATCAGATCCGCCTATGCTCCCGCTTCCCGATACTGAACCTCCACCCGAGGCTGAGCCTGTGCCGGAGCCTGAGGCGGTCTTTAAAATATTTTCGTTAAGCATTATTTGAATCTCTTCCACCGTTTTTATCGTTTTGTCCTCAAAGGCTTTGGATATTTTTTTCAAAACCGCATTTTGGTCATTGTTTGCATTGTTAAAAGCCGTAAAATCAAAAACATCACCGTAGGTCTTAAGCACCTCATCAATTCCGCCCGTTCCGTTTACAAGGTCAAGCTTTGCGAGAATTATATTATGATAAACAGTTGTATAGAAATCCTCCATGCTGTCATAGCTGTCCGATAAACCCGAAATTCTTAAAAACAGCATGGCTCTCGTTTTATCATCCAAGTTTGAAAAATCCTTTATGCTTTCGGTATTCAGATTTTCCCCGTAATCCTCGAACAATTCGCTCACCTCATCAGCGGTACTCTTCAGCGGCAAGACCCCTACCGCACATATTTTTTTCATAATTGATTTGATATTGTCATTGTTTATATCTTCCTCGGCAAGCAAAAGCTTTGCACAGCCCTCATAAAGATTATCGGCAAATGCCTCCTTTACCACCGGGTCTATCTTAGTCAAGACATTACTGTTATCATCATCTTTTAAAATTTGAGCAATACCGTTTGAGTCAGCCTGCGGCTTTGCCTTTTCGGCATTGATACTGATTACCACAGATTCCAAATCCTGTTTTTTGCAGTAATCAAAGTCGGCGCTGCCGCTTTGTCCGTTCTGAGCGGCTGTATGCAGTGTATAGCTCCCGGTGTAGGGCAGAGCCTTTTCCAAATCCACCGAGAACGAAAACTCTCCGTTTTCATCACCCGTTGTCTGCTCCAGAAAAATCCTCGCTCCGTTCTCCCCGGTGATTTGTATATTCACGCACATCTGTTCCGATACGCCGGATCCGCCAAGCGTCATCACCCCTTCATCATTCACCCTGTAGTTAATATCCGGCTCTTGTGCAAGGGCATATGCCCCAAGAACAAGACATACAGCCGGCAGCAGCGTAAATATTTTTCTTTTCAATTAGTTTACCTCCAGTCTGCTATATTTTACTGTTTGAAAGCTTCCATGATTATTTTACCAAATTACACGCAATATTTCTTGTAGATTTGTTATTTTTGCTTGTAATTTTATTTCCAATTTAACCAAATACAACAAATTCAACAAAAAAATGGAGATAAAAGCCCAAATTCTGTTCTTTATCTCCACTATTGTTATTGTTTCTGCCACTTTGAAGGCGACATTCCCGTATGCTTTTTAAATATATTTGAGAAATAAGCATAATCGTTAAAACCCACCATTCCTGCAATCTCCTGTCTTGAATACTTCCCCTCATCAAGCAGTCTTTTTGCCTCGTTTATACGCACACTGTTTATATACTGCATAAGGGTTTGTCCGGTCACCTTCTTAAAAACCGTGCTGACATAGCTTGCAGAGGCATGTACATGCTTTGCTATATCATCTCTTGTAATGGAATGAATAAAATTTTCATTTATATACTTTATTATATCCTCCGCCATATCGTTTAAAATATTAGAGTTATAGTTATATATCTTATTAACTAAATCCCTTGAAAATGAATTGATAAGATCTATGAGCTCCTCCTTGTGCGAACTGTTGTATATCATGTCCTTAAGACAATCAAAATTTATCATCTCTTCAGGAACAGACGCTTTCATTTTAAAGTAATACATATAGTACAGTCTGACGGTATCAGCAGTAAATGCCTGAACCTCCTTAAGACTCTGCACCAGCAGGTATTCCTCCGCACGCTTTAGGACTTCATCTATTCTTTTCTTGTTTCCGGATACAACGCATGAAAAAATCTGTTCCTGATAAACATTGATGTATTCATAGTCATACATCATCGAATTGATATCTTCATAAAAGTTTACCATGCCCTCACCCGTGTAAATCTTATGCTCAAGAGCCTGATAGCTTTCGCATATTCTCTCATGTATTTTTTCTATGCCGCTGCCTCTTTTGCTCACACCCATGGAAACCGCTTCGCCGAATAACTCTCTCATTCCGCAGTCAACGCTGACTAATGACTTTCGTATCACATCCGCGCCCGTATTCTTGTCCAAGAGGCAGACCACAACGGATATATCTGTATTCTGATTTGAATATACTATATAAAAATCATTTTCAAACAGCAGCTTGTTCTTGAATACCTTTCTTACCTTAGCAGCAGTTTCGGAAACATTCTCCTGTAAAAATGAGTTGCCGTTTACCGAAACCACAAAATAATCCGAAAAATCCGCGGTGTATTCATCAAGCTTGCTTTGAATGCTTTTTACATCAAAGGCCTTGAACATAAAAATATCAAAAAGAAGCTTTTCCACACGAAGCTGATTAAGCTTCATGTTGTTTTCCTCAAGTCTTTCCACAGCATCCATGGATTTATGCATTTCATCCAACTGCCTTACCGTTTTGACAACGGCGCTTTTTATATGCTCAACTTTTGTGGGCTTTAGTATAAAATCCGAAACCCCAAGAGAAATAGCAGTCTGCGCATATTCAAAATTTCTGTATGCTGTCATTATAATCACCTTTGTGTGAGATATACAGTCAGCTACCTGCTCAAGCATCTCAAGCCCTGTCATGGATTTCATTCTTATATCAGTTATGATAATATCCGGAACAAATTTTCTGATTTTTTCTATCCCCTCCTCGGCGCTCAGCGCTGAGGCACATATTTCGCATCCCAGTGATTTCCAGTCAATCATTTGCTCAAGCCCTTTAAGAACAAGCTCCTCATCATCTATTATTATTACCTTATACATAACAATCTCAGCTCTCCCTTCTTTTATTAACTATACATTCTTACTCCTCACACGGCAATCGGCAGCAAATCTTGCAGTAATGCCTGTATCCGCTGTACACCTTTATGCCAAAGTCGTCGCCATAATTAAGCTTGATCCGTTCATTTGCATTCAGAAGTCCTATTCCCCCCTGTTCCTTTTCACTGCCGTAGCAAAACTCAAATTGCCCGCTCTTCTTCTCAAGATGTGCGTTAAGCTTTCTAAGCTGAGCTTCCTCAATTCCTATTCCGTTATCCACAATATCAATCATGAGTATGTCATCTGCGGCATATGCCTTTATAAGAATAATCCCCTTTCTTCCTACCTTGCTTGTACCGTGAATTACGGCATTCTCCACTAACGGCTGCAATATCAGCACCGGCACACTTGTCTTTAAAACCTCCTGTGCAATATCATAACGGAATTCTATATTCTTTCCGAATCTCACCTTTGAAATGCGGCAATAGTGATCGATATACTCAAGCTCTTCTTCCAATGTCACAAATTTACGTTTTTTCCCCATGCCGGCATCAATAAGTCCGGACAGGTGATATATCATATCACTCACATCGTCCGCGCCGTGAAACTGCGCTTTCCAGTTAATTATTTCAAGAGTGTTGTATATAAAATGCGGATTAAGCTGTGCCTGCAGGGCTTTCATCTGAGCATTTCTGCGGCTTATCTGCTCCTTGTACACTGTATTTACAAGCATATCAATATGCTTTACAAGGTCATTATACTTTACTGTCAGAAATCCTATTTCATCCTTTCTGTCGGTCTGAACCATGCTTATATTATTTGTTTTTTCAAAATCATTTATTGCGTTTATAAGCACTTCAATTACATTTAATAAATCCTTGCAGAACATCAGCGCCATGGCCAGCGTCAGCAAGCACGTAAAAATCCCGAAAAATACTACTGCATTGCGTACCTTGTTTGTGCTGTTGTAAAGCTTTGAAAGAGGCATCATTGCCACAAGATTCCATCCGTATTCATCCATATGTAAAAAGAAAACCATATGGTGATTTTTCCTGTCCACATAAGAGCCGTTTTTTCCGGCAATAAGACTGTCAAATTGTTCTCGATCCAATGTAGGCATCGCCGACTCCCTGTATGAATACATATACTCATAGCCATCTGTTATAATTTCCAAACTAATAAACTCGTTCAGATTTGTGTCCTCATTTACAAAAGCTCCGTCCCTTATTCGCAATATCTGAGTGCCTATTTTTTCCAGGGTATCTTTGTTGTATACAGTTCTGCCCATATATATTTTTCCATTGACGCACTTCCATACAGGTATAGCGGACTCAGAAGGAAAATTCTCTAAAAGTTCATCCGTATCAGACGTGTCGCTGCCGTTCATTCTGTAGCAAAGTCCGTTTTGATTGTAAAGATATATAGCCTCAACCTCCTGCTGAGGATACGATATATTTTTAAGCAGCTCATCAATTTCCAGCGACTCATCATATGCCTTAAGCAAATCGAATTTGTCTGTATTGGAGCATATAATACTGTAAATTCTCTCGTTATACAAAATATTCTGAGAAATATTCTCCACATTGTTCATATGCGTCCGAGCATTATTTCCTATATTGCAAAGCATGCTGTTTGAATATTTTACAAACATATCCGAAAAGCACTTTTTTGTAAATACACCATTAAAAATTACACCGCTGACCGCCTGCAAAATGACTATTGCACCAAATACAAGCATTAGCTTTTTTTTAAGAGGCCAGTCCTCGTACAGACGGATTATTCTGTTCTTCAGTTTTGTTGTTTTTTTCAATTTGTATGTCCCTTTCTTTATATTTAATTTTCACTCACATATCTGTATGCATAATCCCACACCTCCTGTATGGTGATTTTATCCTCCAGAAACAACGGGAATTTGTCACAGACATGACGCAGAACATCCGAATCTATATAGTAATTTGAAAAGTCTATGATCTGATTTGCCGAGGCAATAAAATCGCAGTTTCTCTGATAGACCTGATTCTTTGCCTTTGTTGCCGCTTTTCGTATTTTTATGGTGGGAACACTGCCCAAATTTTCCGCAATATAATATGCCGACCGTTGGGATGTAAAATATTTAACCACAGATA
>JAQXZB010000028.1 GCA_029226975.1 Clostridiales bacterium
CTATGCTCTGTCGCATTCTTGATAGCTTCAATATCATGCTCCTCAAAGCTTGATTCATCTCCCAGTAGGATATTAGCCGCCTCATCCTCAAGAAATCCCATATTTTCAACAACGTCATTGATAAAAGTTGATACTCCCATAGGTATTTCATGCCAGTACACACATACCCTTTCGCTCTGTATCATGACTCTTGTCGAATACACACCAACATCCAGAAAAAGCTTAGATACATGCTCATAATCATCTACATACAGTTCAGATATGTACGCCAGTCCCAAATGCCCGTCGCTAAGATGAGTAATATTTAAGCCTTTTTCCCTAAACGCCTTGTATATGGAGTCCGCAACCGCTTTCGGCAGCGACAGCATGGCACAGCTATAGATTATCCTTCCGCCCTGCTCATATGTACCAAAAACTGTAGAATCAATTACAGTTGTTGACTCTCTGAGGTTTCTTGCATTGGCACTTGATTTTACGCTTTTATCCAGTTGCTCCTCCAAATCTTTCTTATTAGCTATGTCATTTAGCTCAATAGCTTCAATCTGAAACATTTCAGAAGGAAGAAGTATTGCTATCTCTGCCTTTCTGTAATGGGCGTTTGACTTTAAAAGGTCATAGACCGCCTCAGCCAGCTTTTCCGGCGCTGCCAGTTCCATAATATCCTGCATCCACGGCTCGCTGTCCATCATAATACAGCTTTCCACCGTCATTTTATTCTTTTTATAAGTGACAAAAAGAATCTTTGTCTTTTGATGTCCCACATCGATTATAATACGTCTTTGAGTCATCAGATTATTTTCAATCAAAAAATCCATTATATACTCCCTCCTGTTTTACATACTCACTTCATCAAAATACAGCTTTCTATGAGCCTCTTCAATAGACGTTAATCCTGCAAGGACCTTATCCTTGCCGTCTTCCTGTATGGTCTTAAAGCCTTCGCTGATCGCAATATCCGTTATTGTTTTTAAGCTTGACCGGTCATAAATGGCATCACGCATTTTATCAGATACTATGAGGAGTTCAACTGCCGCTATTCTGCCTATATATCCCGTATGATTGCATTTATCGCATCCGCCCTGCCTTGCCCGGTATAATTCGGTTTCTTTGTTAAACACCTTATAAAAACGGTTATCCGGCGTAAGCGTATACTTTTCTTTGCAATTGGGACAAAGTCTGCGCATAAGCCTTTGATTTATGATCGCGTTAAGTGCGTCCGCCACAAGATATGATGAGGCACCCATATCCACCAACCTTGTTACTGTGGAACAAGCCGTATTCGTATGCAATGTGGCCAAGATAAGAATCCCCGTATTGGCCGCACTCACAGCCATTTTTGCAGCTTCCTCTTCCCTTATTTCTCCTACCAGCATTACATCCGGATCTTGTCTCAATGCTGCCTCCAGTGCCGTAGTAAAGGTTACTTTATAGTTCTCATTCACCTCCGACTGGCATATACCATGTATCCTATACTCTACCGGCGACTCAATTGTGGTAATAGAAATGCGCTCATTTTTGATATGATTGATTATTGCCATCAACGTAGTAGATTTTCCCGAACCTACAGGTCCTGTTGCCAAAATAATGCCCTGCGGTTTCTGTATGATTCTTTCAAACTGCCTTCTTCTTTGATCATCAAGCCCTATAATATCCAAACTGAGGACATTATCATCCGCCACCTTTATCTTTGACGGATCACTGTTTGTCTGGAGCAATCGCATAACCACTTTCTCTCCGTATATGGTAGGAGCTATGTTTACTCTTATTTCACTTGCGTCCGTGTTTATCTTCCCGTCCTGAAGAATTTTGTTATTGGTTGTATTTAATCCTGCCATAGTCTTAATACGGTTTACAACATTTGTATAGTTTGAACGCCTGAAGCTTTCTATATCATGACAAATACCGTCTATTCTAAACCTTACAAGAAATTCATTCTCATAAGGCTCAATATGAATATCGCTGGCATGAGCTTCCTGAGCCTTTTTTATCAGCTGATTTACATAGTTTACCAAACTTGAAGCGTCCTGTGAGTCTATATTGATCTTATTTACAGTGCCGGTATTATCCTCCGTTAATCCCAAATCCTCAGCACCCACACTTCTAAGCACCTTCTCATTGAGCTTCTCCGCTATAATATCAGCCTTTATTACCGAAAATCTCACTCTTACATATCTTCCCAGAGTTTTACGGATAACATCCTCAATTTGTCTTACCCTCTCCGGTCTTGCCATGTATATAAATACACTTCTTCTCTTTTCGTCATAGTTATATGGATAAAAAAGAAGTTTCTTCATTTCTTCCTTGTCAAACTTCTCAAGAACCGATATATCTATGTCCGCTTCCATCTGCTTAACACTTACATATTCAGGATACTGTTTTTCATAGTAATCGCTTATAGTATCTTCATTGACTATATTTAAATCCAGCAGCGCATCAACTTCAAGTCTCCCGTTCGTGGTTGCATAAGCTTTAGCCTCTTCAGCTTTTTGGGGCGGTATAACATCTTTCATATATTCCCAAACAGATGCGTATCTCATTTTTCTCTCATCTCCCCCTTACCTGCTAAGCGAACACAGAAGTTTATATTCATCCGTAGACAGCACATCCATCGCATTTTTCAACGTCATTCGATGTGCCTTTATGTGCTCTATACAATTTTGGACCACATGAATATTACCCTTTTGCGGCTTGGTACGCATATAGTCCCTTATACTGTTTATGGGATTTTGCTTCTTAAACATATTCGCTATCGTATCATCAAACATCAGCATCTCATTTATCGGAACAATCTTCCCCTCGTCATTTCTGAGAAGCATCTGCTGAATGATGGCTTTTGTTACACTTGAAAATTGGTAGCGTATCTGTGTTTGCTGCTCCGGCGGGAACACGTCCACAATACGATCAACAGCCTCATATACTGATTTTGTATGTACTGTTGCAAACACCAAATGCCCGGTTTCGGCCGCGGTAATTGCTGCAGATATAGTCTGCAAATCCCTCAGTTCTCCAACCAAAATTATATCCGGGTCCTGTCTCATCGCGTCAATCACACCATCCGAAAATGAATATACATGATTTCCCACTTCTCTTTGTACAATAACAGACTTTTTATCTTCATATTGATATTCTATCGGAGCTTCTATGGTGATAATATGCTTGCATTGCTCACGATTTATCTTTTCTATAATCGATGCCAGTGTTGTGGACTTTCCGGAGCCCGTTGTTCCCGAAACAAGCACCAGCCCATTTTTAATATCTGTAAGCATCGACATCTGATTGGGCAGGTTTAACTGCTCAAAAGTAAGTATCTTTTCCGAAAGCATCCGTATCGCCGCTTTTATTCCCTTTGAACTGCGGCATACATTACCGCGGAATCTTCGTCCGCCATATGCAAACGAAAAATCCACAGCATTTAAGCTTTCACCTTTTACCATTCGAATATATGCCTCATACAGCATCGGCGACACATTTTTGGACATAAAAATATTCATGTCCTCTATGCTCACCACCGGCAAATCAGGCATACGCGTAATTACAGTTTTCTCGCGAAATACAGTTTTTTCTCCAACCGTTATATGTGCGTCGGAGCAATTCCGCTCAATCTGCTTTTCCAGTATTGTTCTTATCATTCTCCTACCTCCTCATTACACGCAAAAAAAGTTATTTGTCATTTATAAGGCAAAACCTCTTGTGAGTTAATTTTACCATAAAAATCATTATTTGTCAATAAGTTACGGCGCATTTACAATAAGAAAATAAAAAGTTTTGATTATATTTTTTCTTTAAACATTCCGTATATACAGTAAGAAAGCACCCCGGAGGGCGCTTTCTTAAGATTAAAAAAGTAAAAAATACAATATATAAAGAGCTGTATTTAATTATACCATAAAAATCATTATTTGTCAATACTATCACTTTTTATATATATATTCTCTTTTTTTACCGTACATATTGCCTATTGACAAGTTGGAAAGGATATGTTAAAATATAGACATGGTAGTGGATATATTTTAACATATCCAAGATTGGGCACATTGATTAGTTGCTGGGAATAGCCCCTTATAGGGGCAGAGCAAACCATCGGCTTAGCCGGTGGTTTTTATTTTGGTGCGAAATCTGTTCTTTTATACTATAAAAACAAAGAAATCAAAATATTATGTTGTTTTTCGACGAAAGACAACAAATCAAAAACGTTTAAAACACCAATCAAATCTTTATTACAAAATTTTTTTGCTTTGTAAGAAATTGCTCAAAGACTTGCCAAAAGAGAAAAAATATGATATAATAAAAGATGAATAAAAACAAACACGAAAATTAGAGGGTATAGCCCCTCGAAAAAGTGCAGATTTTTAATTACATAAAACTACAAAGAAAGAAGGAATTTACAAAATGAAGAAGAAACTTTTAAGCTGTTTGCTGACATTATGTATGTTGGCAGCAATTATTGTTATTATGCCGATTACCGCAAATGCGGCAACATCTGGTATTTATACATATACGGTTTCAGACGGCAGAGCAACGATTACCAACTGCGATACCTCTGCGTCCGGTTCAATTACAATTCCGAGCACATTGGGGGGGTATCCTGTTAACGGTATCGGCAAGGAAGCGTTTTATGAATGCAGTAGCTTAACGAGCATTACAATACCCGACGGCGTGACAAGCATAGGTGAGGCTGCGTTTCGTAATTGCTACAGCTTAACAAGCATAACAGTTAGCAAAAATAATATGAATTACTCATCTATTAACGGCAATCTTTTTGATAAGAATAAAACGACACTAATACAGTATGCAATCGGAAAACAAGATAAGCAATATACAATACCTAACAGCGTGACAAGCATAGGTAATAGTGCGTTTTATGGTTGTAGCTTAACAAATGTTACAATACCCGACAGCGTGACAAGCATAGGTAATGGTGCATTTATTGATTGCCACAGCTTAACAAGCGTTACAATACCCGACAGCGTGACAAGTATAGGTAATTGGGCATTTTCATGGTGCAGTAGCTTAACGGATGTGTACTACGGCGGCAGTGAGGAGCAATGGGCAAAAATACATAAAGGTATTAATAACACGGGGCTTACCAATGCCACAATACATTATAACAGCAATATCCCAATAAGCGTACATACAACCAATACCAACAATATAGCAAATAATGTTACAAATAACTTAAATTCTCTTTTATCAAAGGTTACGTTATGTGATACAACTATATACGGGCCTACTATAGATATTTTAGGACATGACTGGCAGCCGCTGAAATTTGATGCAAATGCAGTTTTGGATCTTGCGGGGCTTTCCAAAAACATAACAATTGATGAGGATAAGAAAACTGTTCATGTAATACTTGGGAAAAAGAATGTAAACGGACAAGCGTCGGTTGTTCAGACAACGAAAATGTGTGATGCTTCGTGGAGCAAGCAATATAATGAAATCAAAGATTTGTATAAAACAATGACAGGCTTTGATATGAAAGGCAGCAGCGGCGGAGTTAATAATTGGAACAGGTTCGAGAAGATGAAAGCTGAATTAAATCATCTTCAATGTGATTTTATAATTGATGCGGATATGTCGGTTTTGGGTTATCTTGATTTTGATTATCAAACAGGTAATTTGAAATTCAAAGAGGGAGGACTGATTGAAACCGCAAGTCTTGGAATGCAGCTTAAGCACGGGACTGTTTTGTATGCGGTGCTGAGCCTTAAAGGAACTGAGAAAGGTACAATTAAAGCACAGGTTTCGTCAAGCGGCAAAATAGAACCATATATGAGTCTTGCACCGAGCCTTACGGCAATGGCAAAGCTTGGCGGAAATATAGGTATAGCAAAAATCGAGGGCGGAATAGACGCAACTCTTGCTATGCTGCTGCAAACCATAGATCCTAAATTCAAGGTATCAATGAGCGGAGATCTGTTTTTGTGCGGCTCGTCACCGGTATTTAACAAAACACTGTTTGATAAAAAATATCATTACTTGAATTGTGAACTGTATCCCGAATTTAAAAATAATCTGTCGGCATCGGCATACAGCCTCAGAGCGGCAAGCGTGGGAATAACCGAGGATTCGTTGGATGTACAGCCTATGGACAGAAGCTATTTATATGAGGTATCCTTGATGTCTGTAACAGACGAAAATTCAATATATACATTAAATTCCGTATATCCTCAGAATAATGCACAGCTTGTACGGCTTTCTGGTGATTCAATGATGCTTGTATGGACGGGCGATAACGGCACAAAGAGCGATATAAACAGAAGCTCGCTTATGTGCAGCATATATAAAAACGGAGTATGGAGCGAAATACAGACAATTAACGAGGACGGTACGGCAACAGGTGATTTCAAAGCAGTAACAGACGGAACAGACGTATATATAGTATATCAGAAGATGAATGCGGTATTAAACGATAATGCGAAGCTGGAGGAAGGTCTTAAAGAGGTTGATTTGTATTATACACAATACGCAAACGGAGAATTTTCCGAGCCGGTAAGGATTACCGATAACAATGAATTGTTTGAAGTAATAGGTGATGTCGGTATTACAGACAGCGGATTAGATGTCGTTTGGGTAGAAAATTCAGAAAATAATATAACGTTTAGCAACGGAACGAATACCATAAAGGAATACACAGCAAACAAAACCGTTGAAAATATTTCCGAATTGACCGCAAGCGGTGAAGAATACATAGGCGATGTGTGTGTCGGTGACAGCGGAGTATATTATACTGTAGTAAATTCGGCGGACAGTACAAGCGTAATATATAAATATGACGGTACGGCATCACAAGCGTTTGCGAGCGATGCAATAACATCCGATCTTAAAGAATTTGGCGGAAAGCTGTATTATATAAAAAATTCAGCAATATATTCATATGACGGTAATACGGAAAGTGAAACTGGGATAGACGAAATAAGTGATTTTAAGTTCGTGTCAAACGGGAATGATATTGCGGTGCTGGCATCGGTATTTGACGGTAAAGGCAGTGAACTGTTTATAAGCAAGCTTAAGGACGGCACATGGTCGCAGAAAGAAAGATTTACGGATTTAGGAAAATATATACGCAGTTATTCTCCATTTATGTACAGTGACGGTACAATAAATGCGGCGGTTTCGGCAGCGGATATTAACAGCCTTGATGACGAAGATGAATCGGTATACGGAAACACATCAATAATGGTATTGAATCAATGTGATTATTTTGACACGTCAACTTCATATCTGTATTATGAGGGAGATATAGCACCAAACAATAAAATTGATTTATATTTTGATGTTACAAACAATTCATCATCTGAACTTAACAGTATTAATGTTAAATTGACCGATGCGAACCAAAATACACTGGCCGGCCGGACAATATTGTGCAGCATAGCACCGTATGCAACTGAGGTTTTGAGTATACCCTATACGCTGCCGGACGATATAAAACTGTCTGAGCTTAGTGTTGAAATATCTGCGGATAAAGCGGAAAAAGATTATTCAAACAACAAGGCATCGGTAGGCTACGGGTATGCAAATATTAAAGTTCTACCCATAAGCTATAAGCTAAACAGCAACAATACGGCACAAATAAACACAACAATAAAAAATGAAGGTTTCACCGATGCGGAAAACGTTGTGATTACCGTGTATAACGGCAACAATAATGAGGATATTCTTGAAGAAAAAAATATTGGCAATTTGAATATTGGAGATTCCTATGAGTTAAACTATACATTCCCTGAGGAATTGATGGTTTCTAATGAAGAGGACGCAATGAATGCTGTTTATGTTGTTGCAACAACTTCATCCGGCGAGTCAATGTACTCCGACAACGAAGAAAAAGTAACATTTGACAGTTCTATTTGCAGAATTGATGATATAACAATAGACGGAACGAATATTAACGTACAATTCACAAAAAATTTTGATGAAGAAGTATTACTTGTTGTTGCTTCCTATGCAGACGATGACATATTGTGCAGCGTAACATATGCTCCTGTAAACCTAACCGATAATAAGAATTTTATATTAGATACTAACGGTGTATCATATATTTCTGCTTTTTTATTGAAAGATCTAAACAACTTGACACCAAAATGCAATAAGCTTAGCAAGTACATCGAATAATAAGGGTTAACCCACAGATGATTACGATTCGTCTGTGGGTACCGGCCCCATTCACATCTTTACGCATAATATTATCCTCCAATCTTTAAGATGTAGGATAATTATATATCATTTTTTGCAAATGAAAAAGTACGCAAATTTGTGTAGTTTTACATTAAAACTTTTGCGTACTTGGGTCTGCGGAAAAAGTTGTGTAAGCAATATCTGACAACACTCGACAAGGCGAAAATTACAGGTATAAGCTTAATATAATCTGTCAATAATAACTATTGGCTTTTACCGCTTGACAGGATACGGCAATGCTGAGGAGCAACCG
>JAQXZB010000029.1 GCA_029226975.1 Clostridiales bacterium
GTTGCTCCTCAGCATTGCCGTACCCTGTCAAGCGGTAAAAGCCAATAGTTATTATTGACAGATTATATTAAGCTTATACCTGTAATTTTCGCCTTGTCGAGTTTTGTCAGATATTGCTTACACAACTTTTTCCGCAGACCCCATATTTTTGATTGTTGTCGGCAGTTTGAAGTGTTGGGGACTTTGCCCCCGTCTGCTTTCCGTTTCTTCGTAAATGTCCGCACCCTAACCCGGAATAATTTCTGACCGTTTTACCCATTCAAAAACCGCGCTAATTCTATCAATTTTGCTAACAATTATTGATCATTATTATATGTTTTTTCTTTCTTTGTGCGTATTCATATGCTATTCTTGTTCCGCTTTTTGGCTGATAGTCCGTCAAATCTCGACGGCTATTCTTTCTTCTTGGCGGTGCGTAGCCGTCTTTATAATATACAATACAGATGTCGGAACAATCAATCATAATTTGGTTGCGTTCTACGTAAGCTGCGCGCCCCGAACCTGAAATCTGATCCGGATAGTATGTGTCATCATAACTTTGTAAAAGGTATGCTTTGTAGTCGTCATTGATGTGTTGAAATTCCGCACGAACATAAACACGCTGTATATGCGGGTATTTATCCTTTAGTTCCGTAACGACGGCAAGGCACAATTTGTCAAAGTCACTCTTGCTCCCGAAAAGAAATGTATCTATATATTTATATGTAATCAAATTTTCGATGACTTCATATAGCTTTTCTCGCAATTCGTCCGCCGTTGCTATTTTCCGATGCCCTAAAAAACAGCAGGTCTTTTTTTCTTCCATATCATACCTCTGTAATAAAAAGTGCGCAGCTTCACTTGAAAGGAGAGCTACGCACCAAAAAAGCGAAGTGACTCAAGTTTCAAATGTTGCTACACACTTTTACCAATAATACAGACAAGTTGCCTAAGAGGTACGACGAAACAAGAGTGTACGCCTTTTTACAAAGGTAGCGTACCCCCATAGGCACAAAAATATTTACTTGTCCATATTAAAAATAATAAAAGTTTGTAGCATATATATTATAACACATTCATATTAAAATTACAATATAAAAAACAAAAAAGTTACACCATTATTATGATGTAAACTTTTACTCTGCTTTTTTCTGTATAAAATCCAATAAGTAAAACTGGGGGTTGTTTGTGTATTTTGCTGTTTTTGTTTTAAAGGAAGATTTAATGTATCTGAACTCTTGACATAGTGCCGCTAATAGTGTATAATAGATAATACACAGAAGGATTTCACAGTTATGGAAAAGAACAATAACTTTTGTAAAAACCCATTAACGGGTTTATGGAAAGTGTTATCCTAAATGAAACAAGTGAAAAGCAAACCTATTGTGAAATAGGGACGCAAAGCCAAGGGACTTGAATTGTTTGAGTTAGCCGGTTGCCGCACCACAAAAAGTGTCTTTTTTGTGGTATATTTATTTTCTCGAAAAATATAAAGGAGGCTCTAAAATGAACGGACTAAAAAAAATCATTTCAAAAATTATGGCTGTTTGCTTGTGTGCATCATGTGTTAGTGTTCTGCCGGCGGCTGCGGATAACGAGAATTACTCACTGCAGAACAGCGGTTTTGAGCAGCCGGATATTGGTAACGTTGCATATCAGCAGCCGTTAGATTCGTCGGTGCCTGACTGGAGCACAACGGCATACGGAAAGAAAATCGAAATATTAAAGAAAAATAACGGTGTATATATTAAAAATTATACCTTAACTCCGCGGGCGGGCTTGCAGGCGGCTGAATTGAATGCGGATGAGCAGAGCTCATTGTATCAGAGCATAAAAACAACGCCGGGCAGCTTTGTAAAGTGGGGCATATCGCACCATGGAAGAAACGGCTATGACACAATGCTTTTGGTAATAGGACCGAAGCAGTCGGTAGATCCGGCAAAGAAAGCAAAGGCCGACTATGACCAGTTTATGAAGATGGGTCAGTATATAAAGGGAAACAGTTCTCTTGCGGCTCTTATTCCCGACGGGGCCGGCGCGAGCCAGGAGTTTGTGCTGTATTCACCGAAGTTTGCTCAAAACGGCGGTTTTGTAACGGGCGAGAATGCAAACTTTACAACCTACAGAACCGTAAGCAATACGGAAAAGTGGCATATTTGGTTTATAAGGTCAAATAATGATAAGTGGTATGATTACGGCAGCAATGTAGCGGCTGATACTTCTGCTCTGGGATATAATAACATCTATGAAGTTCCGGAGGGTCAGACGGATACAACCTTTGCGTTTACCGCATATGAAAGTGCGGTAAAGACAGACGGTACTATGGATTTGACATACGGCAACATTATAGACGATATAAGCTTCGGACTTTTGTATAATGTATCGGTGCATACATTGACCGGCGGAAGCGCAAGCGTTACGGCTGACAATGCCGCTGATTTATCGGTTTCATATAAGGGCAATGATTTTGCAGAGGATAAGTATAAGTCGGACAGCGTTGTTACGCTGACGGTAACTCCCGATGATGCCGCAGATTACATATTTGCGGGTGCAACCATAAACGGTACATTGTTCGGCTATAATGATTTTGCCGCAAACAGCACAAATACGGTGTATACAAAGGATATTACGGTAGATGAAGCAAAATATGTAAAGCTTGCCTTTGCGAGAAAGGGACATATTTTGTATGACCCCAATGGCGGCAGCTACAAGGGAAAGACAGATGTCACCGATAAAGAATATTCTTATTACACGAACGGTGTTTCGGAAAGTGAAATTCCCTTAAATGATTCCGCAGCTTTTACGGAATGGACTTTGTATACAAATGACGGTGAACATTCGGGCATAACCATACCGGCAAATCATACCGTTAAATACAGTGCGGAGGATACTGAAAGACCTGTTCTTGAGATTTCATGGACAGATACTGAAGGTAACTCAAAGTCGGTTACTTTGCCGGCAACCAGAGAAGACGGAGTTTTGCTTGTTGCAAATTATGACTTTAAGCATGAGGCTATTGCGCTGACAGACGGCGGAACTGTTAATATAGCAAATACAACAAAGGAAAAAGCGGTAAGCGGTGACGGAAAGCATAGGACTACTGCCGGTGAAGAGGGTGATATTATTACCGTATCGGCGGCTGTTGAAGACGGGTATCAGTTTGACGGCTGGTTTGAGGAACAAACGGGCGAAGCTGTAAGCAAGGCTCTGGAATATTCGTATGTGGTTACGGGCAACTCTGTAATATATGCTAAATTCTCAACCAAGGTAGAGGAAGAGATCAAGGAGGATGTGAAGGACCCCATACCGCCTAAAGAAGAGGAAAAAGAGAATGTTCCTCCGTATACGATTCCGGAGTTCCATAATAACTATGCGTATATCTACGGTTATGATGACAGCACCATGGCTCCCGAAAACAACGTTATAAGAGGAGAGGTTGCTGCAATGCTGCACCGTTTGGTGAAGCAGAATAATAGGCTGGGCGGATTTGTGTACAATAAATCCAATCCTGCGGCATTTGAGGATATAGACGGACAATGGTACAGAAGTGCTATTGAGTATTTGACCTATAAAAATGCTTTTGACAAATCGGAAAGATACTGTTTTGCCGACAGAGATATAACCCGCGGCGATACCTTTAGGTTTGTTTGCTTGGGCTTGGGCTTTACATCTGACTATACATTGACAAATGAGCAGTACGGAGCGATCTTAAAAGATGCCAATGTTATAGAGGGATATGATGACGGCTCGCTTGGACTTGATGATAATCTCACAAGAGGTCAGTTCTGTAAGATGTATAACAGAATTATAGGAAGAAGCAACGCTTTGCTTATAACAGCTTCGGGAGAAGAAGTTACGGCGCAGACATACGGCTTTGATGACCTGCACGAGGAGTGGTATTATGCAGATGTTTTAAGGGCTACAAGCGCTTATGACGATAACGGATATGTTGATATTGAAAAACGTGCAGTAAGGAATAATCTTGACGATTATGAGGATTAATGTGAAAAATACACTGCGCATCTCATCTCGAAAGTCTACCTTGAAGTATACACATACGTCGGCGGTAGCCTTTCGAGCGACCTGCTTGTGTCTTTTCCACATTGTGATTAATGCCGCCGCATTGCGGCGGCATTAAGGGTATATGAGAAATTCAAGGATTTGTATATGACAGATCCTTGAATTTGCTGTTTAAAAGGGAATATAATTTTAACAAACGCCAAAGCTTTCAGAAAAACATTGCTTGCCGCAAAAAAATTAACAATATTCGCAAGCTGTTTTGTTGTAATAGTTTTAAACAGAGCGGATGATTTGACTTGTCGATTGGTTTGAAAGGTGGATTTAAAAACGATGAAAAAGATTTCGATTATAATTGCCGCCTATAATGCGGAAGCATATATTGAACGGTGCATCAATTCGGTATTATTGCAAAAAGGTGCCGAGCTTGAAATTATTGCCGTAAATGACGGTTCAACAGATAATACATATGATATACTCCGCAAATTCGGCAGCAAAATAACACTGATAAATAAGAAAAATGCCGGAGCGGCGGCGGCGAGAAATGACGCTTTGAGGGTTTGCACCGGTGATTATGTGATGTTTTTGGACAGTGACGATTATCTGCCGGACGATATAATTAAATACTATATGGATATATGCGAAGCTTATGATCCCGATATAATACGGGGCAATTACAGAGTCGTTTTTGATGACAGAACGGCTGTTCCCAAAAAACGCATAATGAATAACGAATTTATTGATAAAAAGCAGTTTAAACATGATGTGTATCCGCATTTGATAAAAGATATAATGTTAAATTCCTGTTGGGCAAATCTCATAAAACGTGAAATAATACAAGCCGAGTTCCGTTCGGATATGCAGACGGGTGAGGATATGGTTTTTATGATGAACATATACACCAATGCGAAAAATGTATATTTTACTGACAGAATAGTGTATAATTATTATAAAAACGAGATGGGGCTTACCGGGAGAGGCTTGAAGGCATGGAATAAGTTTATATGCAACTGTAAAATAAGCCGGGAAATTTTACATAAACTGAAATTATGGGATATGTATAATATTGTATGGATGGTAAGAGCGTGTATAAGACCGCTTGCGATTACATTCAGCAAGCTCCGGAGATTGTTCGGTGACGCCTATGAAAAAGATTAAAGGCTTTTTTTCACACATAAGCATTGATTGCCTGGCTGCGTGTCTGTACTTTTTATGTATGCCGTACACCATTGTAACAACATCCTTTGGCTCGCTTTTAAAGGTTATTACATTTCCGGTAACTGCCTTACTGCTGGTAAAATTGTTCTTGGGCAATACAAAGCCTTTAAGATTTAACAGCGTACATTTGGTATACAGCTTGTATATTATAATAAGCTTCTGCGGTCTGCTTATGCTGAGAACACCGGAATCGATTACATGTATTAAAGATATGATGCTTTCATATGTTGTTATAATGCTCGTTACAATGAGGACATACAATAAGTACGAAAAAGAGCTGATTGACAGCACATGGATAGCGGTAGGAGTAATTTGTATATGGCTTTGTCTTACAAGCAACAATGTATTGAATGAATTTGAAAACAGGACAGTGATTTACATATTCGGCTTCACTGAGGATCCAAATCAATTCTGCGCATATTATATTATGCCCGTAATGGTTGCTATGAAGCGAATAGTTGAAAAGAGGAAAACGCTGCCGTTATATATAATAATGCTCGTTTTAATATTGTATGCAATTCTAAAAACCGGTTCGCGGGGCGGACTGCTGGGTGTGCTTATAGGCATGTTTTGCTTTATAATATTCGGCACAAAAAGTATTAAAGCAAAATTAGGAATTACGGTTACCGCAATTATTGCGGGTATACTCGTGGCAGTGGTGATTTTCCCTATACTTCCGGAAGATATACAGACACGCTTTACCGTTGAAGATGTAGCAAAGAGCGGCGGAAGCGGCAGAACGGAGATATGGGAATATTTAATTGAATATACGGGAGAAACTCCCGGCAGAATGATTCACGGCTCAGGGATGTTATCGACATATCCGATAATGGAGGCAAATAAGAATGCGGGAAATGCATTTGATCACGGAAGGGTTGCGCATAACCAATTTGTGCAGGTATTTACCGACCAAGGCTTAATTGGGTTATTGGGCTTTGCGGCTTTAATAATGGTATGCATATTCAGGAATATAAAAAAAGAACCGTATATTACGGCTTCGTTCGTATCGGTTATATCATTTGCAATGTCTTTGACAATGTATATATTTAAACCGTACTTGAATATAATCATGATGTGTGCGATGAATTTTATCGATGAAGATGATGAGGTTTTAAATGAAGATAAAGTTTATGATGATAAGAAAGAGAACAAGAAAATTGCTGAATAAATATAGCTTTATAAGAAAAAAATATATTTTGATTGTATTAGCGGCTATTATATTTTTATCAGCATTGTCTGCCGTTTATACATATTATAAAAATGCATATATAAGTTATTTTACGGTTACGTTAAACTATTCCGAGGGCAGAGTCGGACTCAATCCGGAGGGCGGAAGATTTAATATTGCCGATATAAAGAGTGATGAGGTGATACGGGGAGCTATCGATATAATGGGTGATGATACGCTTACTGTGGAGGATTTAAAGCAGAGAATCAGTATCGATACGGTTGTTCCGAAAAGCTCCGTTGACAATGCCATTTCGGCAATATCGGATAATACTTATTATAGCTATTCTCCGTCCGAATTTGATATATACTATTCTCAAAAGGATAAATTTGCAAAAAACGAAACGGAAGCATTTTTGAAGGCTTTGTCGGAGTCATATACCAATTATTTTAATGAGAATTATGCGCATAAAAACAATGTGCTGGCATTTGATATAGGTGAAGATTTGAAGGACTGCGATTATAATGAGAAATATCAAAGAATATACGATAAGCTTTCTGCTATGCAGCGGTTCTTAGACAAGCGCGCAAGTGAAAACAATACCTTTAAATCAAAGGAAATGGGCTATACATACAGCAACATCGGTTCTCTTTTGAACAATGTAAAAAACGGTGATTTGGAAAAGCTGAATGCTTATATCAAGCAAAATAAGATAACAAACGATAAATCCGAATTTATCCGTAAGAATGAATTTGCAAGAGATAAGGTCCTTTTAAAATATAATATCAATGCAGACGGCTCAAAAATAGCACAGGAGGCAATGGGGATATACAATCCGTATATAACAAGCGTTGCGTTTATCCCTACGGTTGACGAGAATGACGAATTTTACATGAGCCGCACAAAAACCGGCTTGGATACATTGGTGAAGGATTCATATTCTCAAGGCTCTGCCGCAATTAATTTTAAAAAGACCATAGATGAGTATGATTATCTTTTGGAAAGATACAAGGACGCAAAAGAAACCGATGATGAAGTTAAAGGAAAAGCCGATGAAATGGTAGAAAATATATGCGGTTATTTAAGCAAAATATCGGACATTGCAATAAAAACCGATAACGAATATTTAAAAGAAAATAACAAGAACTATATGACCTTTTATTTCCATCCGAAATCGAAAACGGCATATGTAAAAAAATTCATAGTAAATATGATTTTGTTCTCTGTTATTGCGTGCATTCTTGCGGCGGTTTATGTAAAATTCAGAGATAGAGTGGCAAAACTTTTTATGTTATTGAATGGAGATAACGATAATGAAGCTTAGTATATGGGATATTTTTAAATACATATATAAATGGAAGCTGCTGATTGTGTTCAGTGTTGCTGCGGCAATAGTCCTGTCCGTATTTTACACAAACAGAAATCAAAGCTATGAGTCCCAGGTGGTTATAAAGTTTAACGACGCGTGTATAAAAGAGGGCAAAACTCCGAAAAATGAGGAATTTGATCCGTATGAGATAATTTCTCCGGATGTGATAACGGCCGTTATAGAAGACCTGAATATGACAAGATCGGTTGAAGGCTTAAAATCGAGAGTGAAAATCAAAGCAATAATTCCAAAGACGGAAGAAACACGTCAGGAGTCTGTAATAAAGGAAGGCGAGGAATATACATATCATCCCGATTCATATACCGTTACATATAAGGGCAGGGTCGGTGAATCAGATGCCATGGTCAGAGATATTTTAGACTCTATAGTTAAGAACTATCTCAATACATATGTGCATAACTATGTTGATCAAATCTCAGTCAATGATTTTACTTTTGATGAGGATTTCAGCAATCAGGATTACATAGAAATAGCGGAGATCATGAGTAACAGAATCGATACAATAATATCCTCCCTTGAGAACTATTATTCCAGCGACTCATCCTTCCGCTCCTCAAAAACCGGCATGAGTTTTTTGGATATTGAAACGGAGTATAAGCATTTGAGGGATTTTACAATTCCTAAAATTTATTCAAACATATATGAAGGTCAAATTTCAAAGGACAAGGACCTTTTAATTAAGAAGTACAGACAGAGAATAGACGAATACAAACTACAGGAAAAGAATTTCAGCGAGAAGGCTCAGATGACAAAGGAGCGTTTGGAAAGCTTTGCACAAGCAAATGTGGACGTGCCCAATGCGTATAATGCAAAGACGGATGATGTTGATATCATACAGGATGTATACGGCAAATGGGAGGACGAAAATAATCGTAACGTCACAACCACTTATGATGATTTGATAAAAAAATATGTATCCGACTCAACGGCGGCAAACAATGCAAGGCTTAATGCAGATGAATGTGAAAAGGTTATTTCAAAGTTTACCGCTCCCATAGAAACGGATGCGGACAAAGAGGAATTGACCGAGCAGATAAAGTCCGATATAGCATACACAATGGATAAGCTCAACAGTATATATGACGATTTGCATGAAACGGTGGAGGATTTTAACAATGCCAATGCTACAACTCATTTAAGTGTTCTTACCGGTGTACGCTATTACGCAATGAAGAGCCTTTCGTTATATGCGGTACTATTTAGCGGTGCCGCCGTTATGATGTCGGTATTCTTTGCGCTGGCATATGAACTGATAAGGAGATATTTAAAAGAAGCTTGAATAAGCAGGTTTTGTGAAGGGAGTCAACGGTCAGAAGAATGAAGAAAATTTTCCTGATATTCATTATTGTATTACTTATTGCCGCAGGATATACGGTATTTGACAACAACCGGGTTGTTACCACCAAATATTCGGTAAGCTCGGATAAAATACCGCCTGAATTTAACGGCTACAAAATAGCACTGCTTACCGATTTTCATAACGAGTCCTGTTACAAAAAGGTAATAAAAAAAATGAAAGCGCAAAAGCCGGATATTATATGCATTGCAGGCGATATTGTGAATATGAATACAACCGATTATACGAATACGGAGGAGCTTTTGAGAGGACTAACTCCAATCGCGCCTGTGTATTATGTTTATGGCAATCATGAGCAAAATAACATGATATTAAACAATTACGACAAGCCTGAAATATATAATATTTTATGCGATTACGGTGTAACAATTCTCGAAAACGAGAATGTGGTGCTGGAAAAATCGGGAGCGAAAATAAATTTAACGGGATACATGGATAATAATTTTGATGACACGAATACATATTTCAAGGAGAAGGCAAAAAGAGAGCTGACATCAATATCAAAATCCTTTGACAGCTCGTTATACACAATATGCCTTATACACAGAGGACAGTATTTTGATTATTTAAGTGAAATGCCTTATTATGATTTGTATCTTTCGGGGCATCTTCACGGCGGACTGATAAATATTGGGCCGATAAGAGATATGATTTTGGAAAAACACGTCGGAACATCAAAATACAGCAAGGGTATGTACACAGAGAACGGGAAAACCGAAATTATAAGCGCCGGAATTGCCAATGATGACGGAATACCGAGAATATTAAACACACCCGAAATTGTAATTGCAGAGCTTTTGACAAAATGAAAATACTGATAGTAAACAATAATATGCACATAGGCGGCATACAAAAGGCTTTATTAAATCTTTTAAATGAAATATATGATAAACACGATGTAACCTTGCTTCTGTTTCATCCGGCGGGCGAGCTTAGGGAGGATATTCCCGATAAGGTAAATGTGATATGCGGCAATCGTTTTACGAGGATTTTGGGCATGAGCCAAGCAGAAGCCAAGGCTGACGGATTGTTTTTGGGGCTTTGGAGAGCATTCTTTGTGATTTTAACAAAGCTGTTGGGAATAAAAATCAGCTTTGGTATATTATCTCGTATGCAAAAGCTTGACGAAACATATGATGCCGCGATTTCATATATGCAAAACGGGTACTTTAAAATGTTTTATGGCGGCTGCAATGAATTTGTAATAAACTCCGTAAAAGCAAAGCGTAAAATATCGTTTGTGCATTGCGATTTCTTGAATTATGAGGGAAACAACAAATACAACAGAGATTTTTATAAGAATTTTGATACCGTTGCTTGTGTTTCAAAAAGCGTCGGAGACAGATTTTTAACTGCGTCGGGGCTGGATAAAAATAAAATCCGATGTGTTTATAATTGCTGCAATTATAATCAAATAAAACTGCTTGCCGATGAATACACAGCGGATTACAGACCGAATTGTATCAATATATTTACGGCGGCAAGGCTGAGCGAAGAAAAGGGCATTTTCCGTATGCTTGAAATATTGAGGGATATAAAGGACGGCGGATTAAGCTTTGTTTGGAGAATTGCCGGAGACGGTCCGCAGCGTGAAATGATTAAAAACAAAATCAAGGAGCTTAATTTGGAAGATGATATTATCATGCTCGGAATGCTGAAAAATCCGTATCCGTATTTTAAAAGCTCCGATTTGCTGCTTGTACCGTCATACAACGAAGCGGCACCGATGGTTTTTAGTGAGGCTGAGGTGTTGGGGATACCGGTACTGACGACCGATACAACCTCGGCAGGTGAGCTTGTCGGCGGGCGCGGTATAGGTGTTGTATGCAAAAACGATGAAAGTGCGTTAAAATCGGCATTGACCGATATAATTAAAAATAGGCTTAAGAGGAATGATATAAAATCATTTTCAAATGAAACGGCAGTAAAACAGTTTAACGATACGGTAGGGTATAAGAAATGAATATTTCAATTATAAAAAGAAATGTAAAAAATCTGATTTTAAAATTGACCGCCAAGAAAAAGGAGAAATATTTGGAATTTATTCGCAGCTGCTATGACTACAGCAAAGCTACACCGACAATTCTGTGTTCGACCTGTATAGGTGGTATGATATATCATAATCTCGGACTGCAGTTCATGTCACCCACTATCAATTTATGGTGTGATGCTGAGGATTTATCAAAAATTGCGGAAAATCCCGATAAATATCTGTCCGGTCCGATTGAGTTTGAGGAAAACGATGAATTTGATTATCCTGTCGGGAGGATATATGATGTGCCGATTTATTTTACTCATTACAAAACGAGAGAAGAGGCGGCTCAAAAATGGCAGGAACGCAGTAAGCGCTTTAATGCCGATAATTTATATATCATAACAGATGATAACGGCTTGACCGATGAGGGCAGACAAAGGCTTATTGATTCTAAGCATAAAAGGCTTATAATATTCACTGATAAGGAAACGAAGGATGAATACGGATTTAAGGTGGAAAAAGGTTATTCAAATCCTTACAGTGTTCGTGATATTTGGGGATTTGCTCCGTTTGAGAGAGAATTTAATTATGCCGCATGGCTTTCGGACAAGGATAATTACAGAATGGCAAGGAATAAATGGTAGAGTGAAACGGAAGAAAAAATATATATTGGCATTTTATGCCGAAAAGAAAGCGAGGAAAATATGACTCTGCAGGTTTTAGTTGCGACAATGCATCAGACAGATTACAGCATAATCGAAAAAATGAATATTCAATCCGATGCGGTTATTGTAAATCAGTGTGATTGTGATTCGGTAACTGTATTTAAAAAGAACGGATATTCCATAACCTGGATATGCACTAAAGAACGCGGTGTAGGAAGAAGCCGCAACAGAGCAATTTTAGCATCTACGGCGGATATTATACTTTTTGCGGATGAGGATGTGGTTTATGAGGACGGATATAAGGATAAAGTATTATCTGTTTTTAAAAACCACAGAGATTATGCTTTGGTGACCTTTAATTTGAAATCAACAAATCCGGACAGACCGGAGTATTTAACGCAAAAAGACAGTAGAATTCATATTTATAACTGCCTTAGATACGGTGCCTGCAGAATGGCGGTAAAAAGATCCGTTCTTTGTTATAAAAATGTCTGGTTTTCTCTTTTGTTTGGCGGCGGAGCAAAATATCAATGCGGTGAAGATAATATTTTTATGACTCAATGTTTGCAAAACGGAATAAAATGTTGGGCAAGCAGTCAAACGATAGGAATTGTTTGTCAGGAACAGTCAACGTGGTTTAAAGGATATAACGATCAATACTATTATGATAGAGGTGTTTTGTTTAGTGTTATGTATAGGAAATGGGCTTTTGTCTATTTGTTTATTTTTGAACTGAAAGAAACAATTCTAAAAAAGAAAAGCAACAAAACTCTCTTTCAAAAATATAGATTGGGAATGAATGGAATAAGGGATATAAAAAAAACAACTTTGACGTAAAAGAAGAGAGGCTTTTATTAAGCAGTGCTTACGCGTTGATTTTATGTCGCCGCAAAACGGCAGAATGGAGAATATGATGAAAAAACAAATCAATTCGATTGTGGTTTTGAGAGCCGCTGCAACAATGATGGTTGTAATGATACATTGTCTGCCAAACCAAAACCGCGGGGTTATGACAGATTTTTCAACAGCAATGGTTACATTCTTTCATGGAATATTGGATGTAGGCGTATCTGTTTTTATAATGATTACGGGCGCATTATTGATTCCGAGAAATGAAGGATATAAGAAATGCTTAAAGCGCGCATTGCGTATTGCGGTTGTGCTGTTTGTGTTCGGAACGGCAATGTCGTTGGCTGAATTTATATTTACGGACGGGGTTTCGGCTGCGGCGTTAATAAAATCAATAACAGCGGTTATTTCCGGCAAAACATGGGATGTTATGTGGTATTTGTATATGCTTATAGGGATATATCTTGTTATGCCGATTATCAGCGGCTTTGCCGCAAGCTGTGACCAAAAGACATACAGATATATTCTTGCAGTCCTGTTTATATTCAACGGTGTAATTTCGGTCATAAACAGTCAATTTGGGGATATAATCGCTTTTTATCTGCCATGCGGTTCCATGAGTATGTTTTATGTGCTTATGGGCAACTACCTTTATAAGTACAGACCGGATATCAATAAAATACTTGTTGCTGCCGGTATTATAATTCCGGCAACGGCAATTTTCATTATATCAATAAACGGTATATTATTGAAATCCGTAGCTATATGGCTTGAATGCAGCTCACCGATTATTGCGGTTATGAGTGTATCGACGGTATTGCTCTTTATGAACATTGAAAAAGAAAATAAATTTTTTAGCTTTATTGCGGACAATTCATTTGGAATATATGTTATTCACTGTTTCTTTATACATATTATAAATAAAATATTCCACATATATCCGGATATGTATCCCATATATCTGTCGGTACCGATAATATTTATTGTTGTGTTTGGTGCGTCGCTTATAACTGCATTTGTTATCAGAAGAATAAAAACGGTGCGAAAATTTATCTAAAGGAGGCGGTAGGATGCTTGTAAGTGTAATTATGCCTGTTTATAATGTCAGGGAATATCTGGAAAGAGCGGTAAATTCGGTATTAAATCAGGAGCTGCAGGATTTTGAATTGATATTATGCGATAATTCAACCGATCCCGAATGCAGAGAACTGTGCAGACAGCTTGAAAAAACTCATGACCGTATTAAGCTTTTGTGTCTGCCCATGCAGTGCGGCCCGGGTGTGGCGCGCAATGCCGGTCTTGATATTGCTCGTGGGAAATATATATATTTTATGGATTCCGATGATTGCATCAAAAAAAATCTGCTGTCGGATAATGTTGCGATAGCTGAAAAGTATGGATGTGATATGGTAAAATTCGGATGCACTTCTCTTGTGGCGAATAATAACGGAAAGATAGTTTCAAAAACCGATATAATTCAATCCTTGGAAGGACTTTATTCATTTGATATGCTGAAGAAGCATTTTACAGAATATCTTGAAGGAACTCCGAATTCCGTATGTTTGCGTCTGTATAAAAATGACAGTATTCAAAAAATACGATTTGAGGATTATACAACGGCAGAGGATGGAATATTTAATACGGATATATTGATTAACGGTATTAAAAGTATTTATTTTAACCGTAAGTCGTATTACTATTATATCGGCAGACCGTCATCGATAATGGGGCAATACAACCCTAACCGGTATCAAGATGAGCTTGAATTGCTCAAACACATGGAAAGGGCGGTAGAAAATTGGAGCAACCGCGATGAATTGATGAAGAAAATAGATGAAATGTATTTACAGTCGTTTTTGATGGAATACAACAATTTCACCCATTCAAGCTGTGATTTAAAGGTTGCCGAAGCTGCAAAAATTGTCGAGGATATATATAACAGACCCGAAATACAAAGAGCCCTAAAATCTGTATCAAGCATAAAGAAAATACCGCCCTCAGCAAGGATAAGCTATATATTATCTGTCCGCAAAAAATTTAAGGCGGCGGTGCTGTTTAAAAGGATATATATACCGATAAGTTACTTTATCAATAGATTGAGAATGAAGATATGAAATTTAACAGCGCGCATGGCAATTCGGGGATTTTGAACTTATAAAGAGCGATTGCGCTTTGCTGTCACCGGAAGTGCTATTATGAGTGGAAGTTCGTTTAAAGTGAGAAATTTAAGAATTTGATGCTGATAAAAGATATAATGAGAGAAAGGAGAAGATAATGGAAATACAGTTAAACGGATATTATGATAAAAATTTGGGTGACGATATAATGCAGAGGATAATTGTTCGCGCGTTTCCTCAGCATACCTTTTATGTAAAGCCCATACAGAGGGAAATGGCGGCGCATTTGGAAAATGAGCCGAATGTAAAATACGGGACCTGTGACGAGGTAATGATTAACGTAATCGGTACGGGATTTTTGTTTAACAGTCGTATGGCTAAGCTTTCAAGACTGCTGTCTAAACCAAAAATGAAGTATAGGCACTGCGCTGTGGTTGACTGCTCGATAGAATTGGTAAACGACAGGCTTTCTGCGCTGTTTACGAGGGATGCCTTAATGCAATACGACCATGTAAGCTGTCGGGACGGCTATTCTTACGATTTTATTCGTAAATATACAAAGAAAAACAATGTTTTTTGTTATCCGGACATTGTTTTTTCAGAGAATGTCCCCAAAAGCTTCGGCGACTGCTTAGGGATAGCGCCCGTTCGCAGAATGTACGGTGATGTGAATTACAGCTATTATAAAAAGCTTGCATCTGCGGCGGACAGCTTTGTTGAAAGATATGACCGCAAGGTGCTGCTGTTCGCCTTTGATAACGGTATTGAAAACGATATTTCTGCCTGCGGCAGTATTAAAAATATGATGAAGTACGGTGACAGTGCGGAAATAGTTATATATAACTCGGATATAGATTATTTTTACAGCCGTATTGCGGAGTGCGCAAAAATGATTGTGTCGCGTTTTCATGCCGCCGTTTTGGCACTGCTTTGTGAAATTCCGATTATATGTGTGTCCGACACAAACAAGGTGCGTGATTTGTGCGGCGTGTTCGGCATGACTTATCTTGGCAGAGATGATAACAGTAGGGCAGTTTTTGATTTTATAGTGAATAATGATGAAGCAGTTAAAATACCGGATAGGATAAAAGAAGAAGCAAAAAAGCACATAAGCTCGCTTAACAGGTGGTTAGAGGAGATAAAGTAAATGGTATCGGTAATCGTTCCGGTGTTTAATGCCGAAAAAACAATAGAACGTTGCTTAAAGTCACTTATCAATCAAACCTTGACGGAATTGGAGATTATTGTTGTAAATGACGGCTCAACCGACAATACGGTGAACGTTATAAACAGCTTAAAAAGCGATAAAATAAAGCTTGTAAATCAAGAAAACCGCGGTCAGGGTATTGCGCGAAATAACGGAATAAAGCTTGCAAAGGGCGATTATATAGGCTTTGCGGACGCGGATGACAGTGTTGATTTGAATATGTATAAATCAATGTATGCGGCGGCGGTTAAATATGACGCGGAATTGGTTCAGTGCGGCATAATCGACATAAGAGGTAATCAATCGCAGGCAAGAGCGGCGGATGTTGAGGGCTTGGTAACGATTAATGACCGCGAGGAATATGCCGTAAATTATTTTATGGCTTTGAAGCATACAAACGAGGTCTGCAACAAGCTGATAAAAAAAACGTTCCTGCTTGACAACAACCTGCAATTTGACGATACAAGGCTTGTATTCAGCGAGGATTTGCTGCTTAATATCAAGATGCTGTCGCATTTAAACAGAGTATATTATATAAATAAACCCTTTTATTTCTATAATATATCAAATGACGGGCATTGCTTAAAGGGCGGCAGAGAGCGGCTTGAGAAAATATGTACGTTATTTAAAGCAGGAGCGGAGTACAGTGCGGATAATATCAAACCGTCGGTCAGGTGTGTGGCATGTAGTGTTATTTGGGAGTATTGCGCCAAAGCGGGGAATGACGATGTTTGTATGAGGGTATTAAAATACGATTTTGTAAAAGCGTGCATGAGAACGTCCATGAAGTATAAAGCGACATTACATCACAGAGCTGTTATGGGCATTGTTTGTGTTTTGCCGGTTAAAATGAAGTTGAAGGTTATAAAATACATTGTTAATAACAAATGGTAGGACAAAATTCGCATATACAAAAAACCGCATAGATATGCGGTTTTTTGTATATCTGGTGCCGATGACCGGGGTCGAACCGGTACGGTATCGCTACCACCGGATTTTGAGTCCGGCGCGTCTGCCAATTCCACCACATCGGCGTATGGGCTGCCAAAGCAGCCTCTTATATGCAATTATTCGGCAATAAACGGCAGTAATGCAATCTGTCTTGCTCTCTTGATAGCTGTTGTAAGCTGTCTTTGATGCTTTGCACATGTACCGCTGATTCTTCTGGGAACAATCTTGCCTCTCTCGGATACATACTTTCTGAGCTTTGCCGTATCCTTGTAATCAATATGCTCAACCTTATCCACACAGAACAGGCAGACCTTCTTCTTGGGTCTTCTTGCTCTCTGGGGTCTGTCATTTCTTTCAGCCATGAGTTTTTCCTCCTTATCAATTTAAATCATTAAAACGGTAAATCGTCCTCGCTGCCGTCTATCGAGCCAAAATCCATGTCCTCGAAATCGTTGTCAAACGACGGCTCCTGGGAGATTTGCGGCGCGGCGCTTTGCTGCGGCGGTGCCTGATAGCCTTGGTTATAGGTCTGATTATAGCCCTGGCTGTAACCTCCGCCTGCCTGGCCTGTACCTGTTTCGGCTCTTGAGCCGGTGAAATATGCCTCATCCACACTAACCTCTGTGGAGAACTGTCTTTTACCGTCCTTGTCGTCCCAGCTTCTTGACTGCAGACTTCCTACAACCGCGATCATGCTTCCTTTATGGAAGTATCTGCTTATAAATTCGCCCGTCTGACGCCATGCTACACAGTTTATAAAATCTGCTGTCTGCTGTGCGTCCTTTGCGGCAAATCTTCTGTTTACCGCGATTGAAAACCTTGCAACGCTTACTCCCGACGGTGTCTGTCTTATATCAACATCTCGGGTTAAACGTCCCATGAGAATAACTTTATTCATTCTTACACCTCAAAAGACATTACTGCTCGTCTTTTCTGATAATGATAGTTCTGAGGATACCTTCCGTAATCTTGTACTGTCTGTCAAGCTCCTTCGGGAACTCTGAATCAGCCTTGAAGTTTACCAGGTAGTAAATACCCTCTGTTCTGTCATTGATTTCGTAAGCCAGTCTTCTCTTGCCCCACTCGTCAACGGACTCAAGCTCGCCGTTTGCTTCGATAAGCGATGTAAACTTATCCTTAAGCGCAGCTGTCGCTTCTTCCGTAAGTGTTGCGTCAATGATAAAAATTGTTTCATAGCTGTTTAAAATCTTTTCAGCCATTTTCTGCACCTCCTTATGGACTTTAGTCCCGGAACACTTTGCTCCGGGCAAGGATTGTCTGTATCACAGACCAGTACATTATACACCCAAAACAGGAAAAAGTCAATAACTTTTTTAAAATTTTTGAAAAAATTATTCCTTTTCCTCAAAATCTGTTTCAAATAACTGCCCGGGATTGTACTTTTTATCGGTATACTTTTTCTGTGAGAGTAAAAAAGCATACATCTCATGCAGCATTTCAATGCCTCGGCAGTTTAATCTGCCCAAATCTATCGTAGTGTCAAGCATACTGTTGTTGCGGCGTTTTTCGGATATGCCGATTATGTAATCTATCGACACATCGAAAAGCTTCGACAGCTTGGAAAGGGTGCTGCAGCCGGGAAGCCGTTCTCCCGACTCCCACATGGCAATGTTTGAACGGCTTGTTCCCATTGCCTGTGCAAGCTCGGTCTGGCTCATTCCAACGGCGTTTCTGAGCTGTTTGATGTGGTTTGCTGATTTTGACATTGAACTTCCTCTGCCTGTTTGCGCTGTTTTTTGACCTCATTAAATATCTGCATAAATTCCGTTCCCGTAATGGTTTCGCGGCTTATCAGAAATTCAGAAATGCGGTCTAAGGCGTCGCGGTTGTCCGTTAAAAGCTTCATTGCCTTTGTGTGGCATTCGTCAAGCACCTTGACGATTTCGCGGTCAATCTCCGTTTTGGTTTCGTCTGAGCAGTGGGAAACATTGGTGCCGTCAAGGTATTTGTTCTGTGTGCTTTCAAGCCCCGCCATACCGAATTTGTCGGACATTCCGTACTGGGTCATCATATTCCTTGCAAAGGCTGTGGCGCGCTCTATATCGTTTGCCGCGCCGGTGGTTTTGGTGTTAAAGACAAGCTCCTCTGCCGCACGTCCCGCCAAAAATACGGTAATCTGGTCGAGTATTTCGTCCTTTGACATCAAATACTTTTCCTCCTCCTCGGGCATCTGCATGGTATAGCCCAAGGAACCCATGGTACGGGGTACAATGGTGATTTTCTGTACCGGCTGGGTATTTTTTTGCAAAGCGGTGGCAAGAGCGTGACCCACCTCGTGAAAGGCTACGATTTTCTTTTCGCTCTCCGATAAAATTCTGTCCTTTTTCTCCTTGCCGGCAATGATTATTTCAACCGCCTCCATTAAATCCTCCTGAATAACAAGCTTTCTTCCGCAGCGTATCGCCCGAAGTGCGGCTTCGTTAATCATGTTTGCCAAATCCGCACCCACAGCGCCGCTTGTGGCAAGCGCCATTGCGTGCAGGTCAATGGAGGAATCCATTTTAACGTTTTTGGCGTGGACCTTTAAAATATCCTCGCGTCCCTTAAGGTCGGGCTTTTCAACGATTATACGCCGGTCAAAGCGTCCGGGTCTTAACAGTGCCTTGTCAAGCACGTCCGGGCGGTTTGTCGCCGCAAGAATGACTATACCCTTTGAGGAGTCGAAGCCGTCCATTTCCGCAAGAAGCTGATTTAAGGTCTGCTCTCTTTCATCGTTTGAGCCAAGCTGATTGTCCCTTGATTTTCCTATTGCGTCAATCTCGTCTATAAAGATTATGCAGGGGGCTTTTTGGTTTGCCTGCTTGAATAAATCCCTTACTCTCGAAGCACCCACGCCCACAAACATCTCCACAAACTCCGAGCCTGAAAGAGAGAAGAAGGGAACGTTCGCCTCGCCGGCAACCGCTTTGGCAAGCAGGGTTTTACCCGTTCCCGGCGGCCCTACCAAAAGCGCACCCTTGGGCTGCTTTGCGCCTATGGCGGTGTATTTTGCGGGATTGTGCAAAAAGTCAACAATTTCGTCAAGGGACTCCTTCGCTTCCTCCTGTCCCGCCACATCGTTAAAGGTAACGTTGGTTTTGTTTTGCATATTGTACATTTTTGCGTTGGACTGACCTATGCCCATTATTCCGCCGCCCATTTTCTTGGACATGGAACGGGTGAGCAGGAAAAACAGCAGATAAATTACCACTAAGGGAAGTATCCATGTAAGGAAGAAATCCAACAGGGGATTGGAATACTTCACCGGTGTGGAATAGCTCACTCCATGCTCGTCAAGCATGGCAAGAAGCCTGTCGTCGCGAATGTAGCCGGTATAGTAAACACTGCGCTTTTCCTTGTTAGCCTCCTCGACTGCCCTTGAGGCGTTTATGCCGAACATTTCAAGAAGCTCCGAGGTCTGCTTTGACGGAGCTGCCGCAATATCCTCGGGAATTTTTTCATATATAATATAGCGATCCGAGCTTATTACAACCTCGTCCACCTTGTCCTGACGCACCATGTCAAGAAATTCGTTATATCCTATCTCAACCTCCTTTGACGATGAAACCGAACTTATCACCAAATTCAATATAATTGTCGCCGCTATGGAAATCATAAGAAATATAAACAGCGGTCCCTTAAGGGGGGATTGGCTGTCCTTTTTTTTATCGTTCACTGTGTAACCTCCTGTTTTGATTATGCTATGCCTATTTTATCACATAAAACGGATTATTTCAATGCATAAAGAAAAAGTTTTGAATAAATTTACATTTTGTATATGTTTTTTTCATAAGCCGCGGCACATTCACAAACAAAAGGGCGGGGGTTTTGGGAAATGTACTTAAAAAATATGTGCTGAAATTGTGGAAAAAGACGAAAAGCCCAAAAAAGCAAATCAATAATATATAAAATGTGTTGACTTATGGCGCAAACAATGATATAATTGTAAATAATGCTGCTTCAGCAATAAAAAAATCGAAAGGAAGTACAGAATTGATGAAAAAGCACATTTCTTTGGCTTTGGTGCTTACTATGCTGATAACGGCAATATTCTCGAATACCGTCTTTGCGGCATTCCCGGATGTTGACGCAACAAATAAGTATTACAAGGCCATCCTCACACTTCAAAATCTTAAGATTTTGGACGGAGACGAATCGGGGAAATTCAATCCCCAAAACCAGATAACCAGAGCGGAGTTTACCAAAATGCTGGTATGCGCTATGGGATACGGTGATTTTACAACAGAGCCTACAGAGTTTTCCGACCTTTCGGATCACTGGGCTAAATGCTACATAAAGACAGCTTACGATTTGGGCATCGTAGACGGCTTTGATGACGGAACCTTTAAGCCCAACGACCCCGTTACCTATGAGCAATCCTTAAAGATGATGGTATGCGCCATAGGCTATGACGTAAACGCAAAGGACAAGGGCGGCTGGCCGAACGGATATATTCAGCAGGCTTCGGATTTGGGTATGACAAAGGGCATATCGGATCAGAAGAACAACGAGCCGGCTTTAAGACAGATTATCGCACAGGTAGTTTACAACTCTCTTGAGGTATACAAGCAGGAGCTTCAAAACAACGGCTCAGTTGAGGTTACCACCAAGACGCTGTTAAACGATAACCTGAAGATTTACAAGCTTAAGGGTACTCTTGTGGGTGTTGAAACAAATACCACAAACGATTGTACTTTGGCTCTTAACCAGTATCAGATTGACATAAAGGCTGATAACGGCGAGGAAACCGTAATAGATATGTATGAGTATGCAAAGACCATGACCGTTGCGGAAATGGCAAAGCAGCTCGGTAACTACATGACTGTATATTATAAGCAGGCAAGCAATGTAGACGATAAAGAGCTTGTTATTGTGGATTTGGAAACAACCACAAATACTACCTATACTATATCCTATGACGATATTATAGAGTATGACGGCTCACAGTTCAAATACTATCTGCCCAAGTCAAGCACAAAGAAATATTTGAAGGTTGACGCTTCGACAGTTACCGTAAGATACAACGGTCAGACCCTTGAGGCGGGCAAGACCTATACAATAGAAAGCAAGTCCGGCACGTCCACAAAGACCGTAACCAAGGAAGAGGCTGTAATGGAGTGGTTTGACCCCAACAGCGAGTATTTCATCTACGGTGACGTTACAATGACGGACAGCGGCTCAAAGGGCGAGATAAGTCTGCTTTCCATAAACGACTATGAGGTTATGATTGCTCTAAAGACACCGGTAACAACGGATTACAGACTTCAGAACAAGCTTATAACCGGTGATTATCTTGACCTTAACCCCAACCAGGTGGACAAGGATGTTTATATTGAGAAGAACGGCAAGGCTGTACAGGCAACGTCAATTTCGGCAAACGATATAGTTTCCTATACGGAAAGCCTTGACGGAGCGACCTTAAATCTTTATATCAATACCGATAACAAGATTACAGGTGCGGTTACAAGCATCAATACAAGCGATTACAAGATTACCATAGGCGGAACAGAGTATAATTTAGGCAAGACCTGCCTTGATGACGTATATGCAAAAGAGGGCAAGAACATAACAACCAACTCAAATATCACAGCATATACGGATAAGCTGGGAACGGTTGTATACGCAACGGTAAACACAACCGATGAAATACCCTATGCTTATATTTCAAACGTAGCAATCGATATGGGTACCGACGAGGCGAATATTGTGGTATTCCTGCCCAAGACCTCGGCAACATCGGCAAAGAAATATCCTTTGGCAAACAAGGTAACCGTTTCGGCAAATCTGACGGGTACATATGAAACAAAGACCTACAGCAGCGCTGAAGAGGTTGCAAATGTCTTAAAACAGACAGCCGCTTACAGCAATGACGATGCAAATTTTGCGGATAAGATTTACGGTGCGGGCAAAGCTCCGTCAAATACGGACTATTCGCAGATTGCAAGAGTTAAGGTAAATTCAGCCGGCGAGGTTTCGGAGATAGTTACTCTTGACAATGCGCAAAATTCAAAGCAGAACGAGGATAATCAGTTTATCGCAAAGTATTATCCGCTGCAGAAGTATTACTATACTTCAAACTCCTTTAAGGAAAATTCAAGCAGCTCGACTCTGTTCTCGATGAACTCGAACACGCTTATTATATATGTTCCTCAGGACAGAAGCCTAAAGGATAAGTACGCGAAGAAGGCAGCTTCATCATCAACCTTCACCTCCGGCGAATCCTACTGGGTAGAAGCCTATGACGTTAACTCGTCAAGATATTCAAACGTAATCATTCTTTACGGTACAAGCGGTTCGGTTACTACGGTTTCAAAGACCACCGAAATATCGGTTGTAGGAGCAACCCCGTCCCAGTACTATGATTCGGATACGGGCGATACCGTTCAGAAGGTGTCTTTCTATACGGCTTCAAATGCCGTAAAGGAATGGACAACGGCAACAGCAACAGAGTTTGCAGACGTTGTTCCGGGTGATGTAATGCAGTTTGGCTATGACGCGGATCAGAAAATCCAAGGCCGCAAGAAGGTAATAGACTATGCGGACATCAAGACAATTCTTGATGGCAAGACCACCGATGCGGTTTATACCACCGAAGAGGGCGAGCAGACGATAAGCGAGTTGTATAACTGGACAGAGGAAATTGACCAGACAGCGGAAAACAGATACCAGAAGTATATGTTTGACTTCCGTTATCCCAAGGACAGCGTAAAGCCCCCGACAGATAACTATTATCAGACCTATACAAGCACCACCTACGGCGAAATTCCGTATACACAGGCTTGTATGTATAATGTATACAAGGTACTGACGGACAGCAATAAGCTTCAGGTAACCAAGGAAGGCTTTGACGCGTCGACAAATCAGATGCGTGACAGCGAGAAGGTTGATATTGAAGAATACACAATCTCGGCAAGCACGAAGATCATAAGAATGGAGGACAATGAAACCTCATTCTCCAAGTATGTGGACGGTACACAGACAGAGCTTACTGTAACAGACCTTAAGGCAGCGGTTGATTACGGTATTGACTGCTCAAAGATTCTTGTCTGCGCAAAGACAGGTACGGTTAAGCTTATTGTAATATACGATTGATATTAAGTTATCCTCCGCCGAAAGGCGGAGGATAATTTTTAGGGCGAAACAAAACACAGCATGACTTTTGCGGAATGTCATGCTGTGTTTATATATATATAGGATAAAAGGGTAGAATTCGTTGTTTCTACACATCCTATTATAACATAATATTTACATGATTGCAAGCTTTTTTTAGAAAAATTACAAGTTTATTACATTTTGCCGTAGGGCATATCCGCCGCAAGGGATAAAACAATGGTCAGATTGCCATTTCTGCACCGAAGCTCATCTATGAATTTTTTCTCATCGGCATTTTTGTTTAAGGAAATATCATATGTAAGCTCATAAAGAGAGCCAAGCTCCGTTGTTTTGATTTTGGACAGAGTGTGGGTGTGGGTGAATTTCTCGAAAATCGGGTCAAATGCACCCTCATAATCCAAATCCTCCGGTATTGTGATTTTTAAAACCCTTGCGGCACTGTACTTTTTGCCGAAATGGGTAAAATGCAAAATAAGCATGAAAGCGCATACAACAACCACAAACAGCGCGCCGTAGGAAATCATTCCCACTCCGCCCGCAAGCCCCGCCGCGGTTGCAAAAAAGATATAGGCAATGTCCTTGGGGTCGCCGGGTGCGCTTCTGAAACGGACAATGGAAAGCGTTCCGGCAAGGGAAAATGCTCTTGCCACATTCGAGCCCACAAACATTATAATCACCGTTAAAATAACCGGCAGCATGGTAAGCGTTACCGTAAAGCCCTGCTGATATGCTTTGGTTGTTTTCATATATGTAAAGGCGATAATAAGACCGAGAATTATTGCGCCTATCATCGATAAAACCGTTCCCGAAACGGTTATTGCCTCCGATGCGAATGTGAATTGATTAAAGATATTGTCTAACATAATTAAAACTTCCTCATATGCGGCAGCCGGCAGGCTGCGGTATAAATATATATTTTTTCTCGTAATCGGGACGGGCAAGCTTTTTTATGTACTGCTTGTACTCCGTTCCGTATTTTGAAAAGCTGCTTCGGTAAATCCTTTGCTCATCTATCAGCTCCACAAGCCATAAGGGCATTGCGCGGGAGGTTTTTATCTCCATAACCCACAGCCCCGGCGCGATAAGCCCCTCGCCCTCGTCACCGTATTCAAAGGACAAATCGTGACGGCGGGCTCTTAGGTTGGTGTCAAAGGAAATGCGCAAATCATCATTGCCCCGCTCAAAATATGCCAGACGGTCATAGGCTATGTACACCTTCGGAGCAAGGCACTCACTGCGCTCCCAAAGATATTCTATTTCCTTTAATACCTGCTTGTTTATATAAGACCGGCTCTCGTCCGGATATATGCCATTTTCGATAAAGGCATACGCTTCGCGGGGACAAAGCTGTGTGCGGCGCTTGTTGACAAGTCCCTTGTATTTTTTCTTTATCTCCAAAAAGAACATGGAATTTTCATTAACTGTTCCGTATGAGCGCAGGCGAAGCTTCTCCTTGTACACCGGCTTGTTCAGCGAACGGCGTATGAGCGCGTCGTCGGGGGTGTCGCAGTAAAGGTTTGCAATGGTGTACAGACTGTGATTTTTGCAGTATTTGTCCACTACCATGTGTAAATCAAGTGCATCTGTGATTTTCTCAAAGGTTTTTTGGTCTATTATGTACTTATATTCATAACGATTAAATACTTCAATCGGCATATAATCATCTCCCTTCCGTTTTACAATCATTTTACAATACATAGCTTAAAAGAGCCTTAAAAAAAATAAGGAATTTTTTGAACAAATTTTAAGCCATTTTTAAACTTTTGTGATATAATGTATATATAAAGTAAAAAAGGAGAGTTTTGGTATGCGTATATTGGTTGTTGAGGACGAAAAGCATCTTGCGGAGGCCTTGGGTCATCTTCTTAAAAAGAATAATTATACCGTAGATATTTCCAATGACGGGGAAAGCGGGCTTGACAATGCCTTAAGCGGTATATACGATGTTATAGTTTTAGACGTCATGCTGCCCAAGTTAGACGGGATTTCCATATTAAAGGAAATACGCGGGGAAGGGCTGGACGTGCCGGTTATAATGCTGACTGCCAAGGGCGAAATTTCGGATAAGGTTCTGGGTCTTGACAGCGGTGCGGACGATTATTTGGCAAAGCCCTTTAATACAGAGGAGCTTTTGGCAAGAATACGCGCGTTGGGCAGACGCCGCGGCGAAATAATTACGGAAAGCGCACTTTCCTTTGGCAATACCTCGCTTGATACGGGCAGCCTTGTGCTGAAAAACGGAACGGAGGAGGTTGCGCTGACCCTTAAGGAATGTGAGCTTATGGAATTTCTCATGCTAAGAAAAAACCTTGTTGCGTCAAAGGAGCAGATTATAGAGAAGCTGTGGGGCTTTGAAAGCGAAGCGGAGGCAAATCATGTTGAGGTCTATGTTTCCTTTCTGAGAAAAAAGCTTAAATTCGTACATTCCAATATATCCATTAACGCAATTCGCGGAGTGGGTTATAAGCTGGAGGTGTGCGCGGATGTTTAAAAAGCTCAGAAACCGTATGCTTTTGGTAAATATGCTTATAATCGGCGCGCTTATACTGGGCAGCTTCAGCGCGATATACACGGTTATTTCCCAAAATACCTTCCATAATATCGAACAGCGCCTTGACCGGGCGGCAGGCTTTGCCCGTATGCAGCAAAGCCCCCGGCAGGGCGAACCGCAGCGCCGGGGAACGCAAAAGCCCTCACCCGAGGAGGGGCAAAAATTCAGCTTTGAGCCGACAATTGCACTTACAATTGATGAAACGGGCGAAATAATCGCAAAAAGCTCCGACTGGAATATGGAGGAAGCTGACGAGGAGCAGCTTGCCGCGGCGGCAAAGCAGATAATGAAAAGCGAGAAAAAGCATGGGAGCATAACTATGATGTCGGCGCGCTGGGATTATAAGCTGTTTAAAGAGGGCGGTGTGTACATTGCCGCAATGGGACAGTTTGCCACAGAGCATAGAATGTTATATACGCTTCTTATAGCCTTTTGTTTGGGCGGTGCGGCGGTAATGGCGGCGGCGTTTTTTATATCGCTCAATATCTCAAACCGCAGTATACGTCCGATTGAGGAAAGCTATAACCGTCAGAAGCAGTTCATTGCCGATGCGTCCCATGAGCTAAAAACTCCGCTCACTACAATAAATACCAATGTGGACGTGCTGCTGTCCCATAAGGACAGCACAATAGGCGAGGAGCAAAAGTGGCTCTATTATATAAAGGGCGAGGCTCAGCGTATGTCCCGGCTTACGGATGACCTTTTGTATCTGGCAAAGCTTAATCACGATGAGAATGAAATATTTTCGCGGGTATCCTTTTCCGATAATGCCGAAAGCGTCATTCTCGCAATGGAAGCGGTCGCCTTTGAAAAGAATATATTGATTGAGGACAATATTGCGCCTGAGGTATATGTAAACGCGTCCGACACGATGCTTAAGCAGCTTATGATGATACTTCTCGACAATGCCATAAAATACACTCCGCCCGCCGGGAAAATCAGCGTTGTACTGACCTCGGAGGGAGTGCTTAGGGTCAGAAATACCGGTGAGGGAATAAGCGAGGAGGATCAAAAGCGGATATTCGAGCGTTTTTACCGTTCCGACAAGTCCCGCGCCAGGGAAAGCGGCGGCTACGGACTGGGGCTTGCCATAGCAAATGCGATATGCACCCGCTTCGGCGGCAGTATCTGGGTTTCCTCGGTTTTGGGCGAGTTTACGGAATTTACGGTAAAGCTTGATGTATTGTAAAGTAACTATTGCTTTTTTGCGGTTTTTCTGATATAATAAAGAAAAAAACATAGGAGTGAAAATATGCTGTATTTAAGAAGATTTTTTGACCTGCTGCTTATAAGCGTTATTCCGTCGCTTCTTTCCATGTTCTTCATGTGGCAATTAGGGTCGTATTATATGTGGATTTCCACAGCGGCAGTATCGGCATTTTTGTTCTATGCCTGCGATATACTGCTTTTAAGACGGTTTATTTACGATATTAAAAGCCCTGCAAGGTATTTTACGGTGCAGCTTGTGGCATGGGCGCTTAACTCCGCCCTTGCGTTTTTCCTGTTGTATATGCGCTTTGCAAACGTGCTGTCGGGTATGTTTTTCTACTCAAGAGTGTTTGAGGTGCTTTCCACAAACGAAGCAACCAAGCTTGCGGCACTGCCGACCAGGTATTCAATGATGATAAGCTTCGGAATAAACCTTGTTTTGATTTTTGTGATGTATCCGGTATTTTCATCAACAAAAAAGAAGCTTATGCAGGAAGAGGAGCTTGACAGCGTACACATTACAAATCGCGAGGTTATGGAAGCAAAGCGTGCCGCCGATGAGGATGAACAGCAGGAATTTCATCTTAGAAACGCTGTTGTGGAGCGTACCGCAACGGGCTTCTGGGGGCTTGTGCTGAATATGTGGTCATACGGATTTTACCAAGCCATAATAACCTGCGCAGATGAGGGACGCGACCCGCGGCCCATGATAAAAAATTACTTAAAGCGCAGATTTACCGGAAGCAGTATATCAACAACAAAAATAAGAAGAAAGCGCTGAAAATATGATAAATGAAACGCTCATAGAGCAGTATATAAACGAAAACGGCGAATTTATCGCCACGCCCCGCGGTACAAGTATGTGGCCCATGCTGCGCCACTGCCGCGATACGGTTTATCTTAAAAAGTTTGACGGGGATTTAAAAAAATACGATATTCCGCTCTATAAAAGAGATGACGGCACATTGGTTCTGCACCGCTGCATAGGCAAAAACGCCGACAGCACATACTCCATGTGCGGTGACCATCAGTGTCAGCGCGAAACGGTTAGGGAAGAACAGATAATTGCCGTAACGGAGGGCTTTTATCGTGACGAAAGGTATGTCCCCTGCACAAATCCCGTATATAAGCTGTATTCGAGATTTTGGTGCATGAGCCTTAGGCTTCGGGGGTATATGCTTAGGGTACTGCATAAAATTTTTGACCTGCAAAAGGTTATAAATTATCCGAACAAATAATTTAACCGCTCAAAGAGCGGTTATTGTGCTGTATAACATGGAGGGATTATATGAAAATAGCAATAATCGGTTTGGGACTTATCGGCGGCTCCATAGCCCGCCGTTTGCGCGGCTTTCATGACTGTACCATAGCCGCCTACAACCGTACCTACGAAACACTTGTGCTTGCAAAGCATGACGGTGCCATTGACGAGGGCTATACCGACCCGGCACAGGCAATTGACGGTGCGGATTTGATAATACTGTGCCTGTATCCTCAGCTTAATGTGGATATAATACGGGATAATCTTTCACATTTAAAGGACAAAGCGGTCATAACGGACGTTTCGGGAGTTAAGCAGTTTATGGTGGAGGAGCTTGAAAAAATACTGCCGGAGGGCGTGGATTTTGTGGGCGCGCACCCCATGGCGGGCAGAGAGGTTTCGGGCTACCAAAGCTCTACAGACGAGCTTTTTGACGGTGCATCCTTCCTTATGACGCCCACAAAGCGCACCAAGCCCGAAAGCACTGCGCTTATAAGGGAAATGGCAAAATACATAGGCTGCAAGCATATCGTTACCACAACGCCCAAGGAGCATGACGCGGTGATTGCCTACACAAGCCAGCTTATGCACGTTGTGGCGGTTGCATTGTGCGACAACCCGATGATTGAACGGTCAACCTATTTCAGTGCCGGCTCATTAAGGGACTGCACCCGCGTAGCGGTAATAAATGCAGGTATGTGGAGCGAGCTTTTTGTGGAGAATAAGGAGGAGCTTTCAAAGCGTATCGATGAAATGCAGCAAAGCCTTGAAAAAATAAAAACTGCCGTTAAAAACAGCGACAGGGAAACCCTTGAGGAGATAATGCAGCACGCGACAAAGCAAAAGCTTAAATGGTTGATGGAATAACGGAGGAAATATTATGCCGAGAAATGAAGAAGAAAAGCAGGGTCTTACGCTTTTGGGGAACAAAAAGACGGTATATTCCGATAATTACGCGCCGGAGGTTTTGGAGGTGTTTGTGAACAAGCACCCCGAAAACGATTACATGGTGACCTTTAACTGTCCGGAATTTACCTCCCTTTGCCCAATAACCGGGCAGCCGGACTTTGCAAAAATTATTATAAATTATGTTCCCGATGTGAAAATGGTCGAGTCAAAATCTCTGAAGCTGTATCTGTTCAGCTTCCGTAACCGCGGCGATTTCCACGAGGACTGCATAAACATTATAATGAAGGACTTAAAAAATATTATGGACCCGAAATATATCGAGGTCAAGGGAATATTCACGCCCAGGGGCGGAATTTCCATTTACCCCTTTGCCAATTACGGCAGACCGGGTACAAAATACGAAAAAATTGCCGAAAAAAGATTATTTGACAGCTTGGGGGCGATGGAATGAGAAAAGCATTGGTTGTATTGTCCGGGGGACAGGATTCGACTACCTGTCTGTTTTGGGCAATAGATAAATTCGGAAAGGAAAACGTGTCGGCAGTGGGCTTTGACTACGGTCAAAGACATAAAAAGGAGTTAGAGTGCGCAAGGGAAATATGCAATGAGGCGGGAGTTTGTTATGAGGTTATCCCGACCCCGATTATAAATCAGTTAAGCGCAAATTCCCTGACCCGCGCGGATATTCCCGTTGAGGAAACAAAGCCCGAGGGCGCAGTACCCAACACCTTTGTTGAGGGAAGAAACCTGCTGTTTCTTTCCTATGCGGCAATTTTTGCCAAAACTCACGGCATAACCGATTTGGTTACGGGCGTGTGCGAAACGGATTTTTCCGGTTATCCCGACTGCCGCGATATTTTTATAAAATCATTGAATGTAACCTTAAATTTGGCTATGGATTACAATTTTGTTATTCACACGCCGCTTATGTGGATTGATAAGGCACAGACCTGGGAACTGGCGGATAAGCTGGGTGTTATGGATATAATCTATAACAAAACCCTAACCTGCTATAACGGCGTTTTGGGCGAGGGCTGCGGCCACTGCCCGGCGTGTACGCTGAGAAGACGAGGCTATGAGGAGTATATAAAAAAATGTACGAAGTAAAAAAACGGCTTGAAATAAGCGCGGCGCACCGTCTTAGATTGGATTATGACTCAAAATGCACCAATTTTCATGGTCATAACTGGATTGTAGACGTATATTTAAGAAGCCGAAAGCTTGATAAAAACGGCATGATTATGGATTTTACCCATATAAAGCAGAAAATTCTCGATAAATTCGACCATAAGGTGATAAACGATGTGGTGGATTTTAACCCCACAGCGGAGAATTTGGCAAAATTCATATGCGATGAGCTTGCGCCCTGCTGCTACAGAGTTGATGTTCAGGAGAGCGAGGATAACATCGCGTCGTATATAAAAGAGGATTAAAAAATGCGCATTGTTGAGATTTTTGACAGTATAGACGGCGAGGGCATAAGAACGGGAAAGGCAGTTTCCTTTGTGCGTACCGCGGGCTGTAATTTGAGGTGCAGCTACTGCGATACGCTTTATGCGCTGTTCGGCGAGGAGGAGCCCTGTAGTTATGAGGATATGAGCGTTGACCGGGTTATGTCGCGGATAAATCCGCGCTTTCGCCGAGTAACCTTAACAGGCGGCGAACCGCTTCTTGACCCGGATATGCCGGCTTTGACAAACCGGCTTTTGGAGGAAGGCTTTGAGATAAATATTGAAACCAACGGCGCGGTGAGCATAACGGATTTTTTAAAGCGAGTAAAGCCGGGGAATTTGTTTTTTACCATTGATTATAAGCTGCCCTCATCGGGTATGACGGATAAAATGCTTTGGAGCAATTTTTTGTCCTTGCGGGAATGTGACGTAATCAAGCTTGTGGTAGGCTCGGACGCGGATTTTGACGAGCTTGTGCGCGTGGTGTCGGAGATGTCAGCCCATTATAAAACTATGCCCCATATCTATATCGGAGTTGTATACGGAAGCTATGATCCCGCCCGACTTATTGAGAAAATGATGAACACCCAAGTTTTGACGGACGCGGTATACCAGATACAACTGCACAAGTATATATGGGACCCCGACGCCAGAGGAGTGTAACGAACGCCGTAAGCGGCGCATCTTACCCTTGTTAGGAGGTAAAAATGAAGAAAGAATTTGACCATGAAAAAATAAAAGAAGCGGTAAGAATGCTCATTAGAGCTGTGGGCGATGACCCCGAAAGAGAGGGTCTTGTTGAAACGCCCGACCGCGTAGCCCGTATGTATGACGAGATTTTCGAGGGCATGCGTTATACAAATGACGAGATAGCCGAAATGTTCGGCAAGTGCTTTGAGGATGTGAATACAAGCGATTTGGTGCTTGTAAAGGATATAGAGGTGTTTTCTTACTGCGAGCATCATTTAGCGCTTATGTATAACATGAAATGCCATGTGGGATATATCCCCAACGGCAAAGTCATAGGGCTTTCGAAGATTGCCAGAATATGCGATATGGTATCGAAGCGATTGCAGCTTCAGGAGCGTATCTGTGCGGATATTGCAGATATAATGCAGAAGGTCTGCAATACCGAGGACGTTATTGTCATAATCGAGGGCGAGCACAGCTGCATGACCGCCCGCGGAATAAAGTCCCGGGGAGCAAAGACAAGAACCAGCGCGATAAGAGGACTTTTCGATACCGACCATGAGCTTAGAAATGAGGTATACGCGCTTTTAAGATAAGGAGAATTTTTTATGCGAATGAGAAAGAAAAAGAACTGCCCGGCAAGAATGGAGCGATGCTCCAAGGTCTGGGTAAGAGAGCCGCAGCTTCATAAGGGAAGCTGGGCGAAGCTGTTTCAAAACGATAACCCTATCCATATCGAGATAGGCTGCGGAAAGGGTGATTTCGTTGTGGGAATGGCAAAGCTGCACCCGGATATAAATTTCATAGCCATAGAAAAGGTTGAGGACGTAATAGTTATGGCTATGGAAAAAACCGTTGAAGCCGGGCTTGATAATGTGCTGTTCATGGACATGGACGCGGAGCGGATAGAGGAATTTTTCGAGTACGGGGAGATTGAGCGCATATACCTAAATTTCAGCGACCCTTGGAAGAAGAACAAGCAAGCCAAACGCCGCCTTACTCACAAACGGTTTCTTGACCGGTATAAAAAGGTGCTTAAAAACGGCGATTATATCTGGTTTAAGACCGATAACAAGGCGCTTTTCGAGTTTTCCTTAAATTCTTTTTGCGCCGAGGATTACAAGCTTTCAAATATTACCTTTGACCTGCATAATTCGGGCTTTGAAGGCAATGTAATGACCGAATACGAAAAACGCTTCTGTCAGCTGGGAATGCCCATATACCGCCTTGAAGCGACCTATCCCGGAGACAGAGCATAAAAAGGAGCTGCCGCAAGTTTTTTGCAGCAGCTCTTTTTATCTATCAGGAAATTACTACTCATATGTTGTAATTTCCTGATAGCAAAAAAGCTTACCTTGCGCCAAAGGCGCAGCTTTGTCAAAAGCTTTTTTATAACATAGGAAATTGCTCGTTTTGAGTGAGCAATTTTGCTTGTTCAAAAAAAGCGTACCTC
>JAQXZB010000030.1 GCA_029226975.1 Clostridiales bacterium
AAAATCGCTTTATGCTATAAACAAACCTCACCACAGGGGCGTCCATGTACGCCTTCGGGCAAGGATTTTTAGGCTTAACGCCTAAAAATCTTCGGTTTGTTCATTCTGCACTATTTTGCCGCACCCCCAAGAGGCTGTTGCTGCTTTGCAACAGCCTCAGCCCGCGTTAATTGACCTTTGCCGGCATTGACATTTTTTAAACTCTGTGATAAAATATAAATATAACGGTTCATTTATAGAGGATATGGGGTGTTGATTTGTGGAAAAAATAAAAGTCGCAATCTGTGATGATATGAAGTTTATATGTGATTATTTCAGCCTGATGCTGAAGTCAAATGACAGGTTTGAGGTTATCGGAACGGCAAACGATCATGACGGGGTCATGGCGCTTGCAAAAGAGAAAAATCCCGATGTAATTTTGCTGGATTTGAATTTCGATAAAAACAATACCGGCATTGACATGATTTCGGAGCTTAAAAAGCTCAAGCCTCAATGCAAAATAATCATTATTACGGTGCATGACCAGGGTAATCTGATTCTGGAGGCAATCACAAACGGCGCGGATAATTATCTGTTAAAGGATATGCCCGTTGAGGAGCTGCAAAGCGCAATTATAGACACCTATGAAAACAAGACCGGCTTTTCGCAAAGACTGCTCTATAACATTGCCAGCGAAGCGAACAAAATACAGCAGCGTCAGCAGTCGCTTCTGTATATCATGACAAAGCTGTCAACTCTTTCGCCCAGAGAATACGAGGTGCTTCAGCAGCTTTATCTTAATAAATCCTATGCGGAGATTTCCGACTTTCTGGTTATTGAAAAGGTGACGGTCAGAAGTTATGTGAGCAGCGTGTTAAAAAAGATGGGTTATACAAGCAGTAAGGCAATGGTCAAGGATTTGACGGATTTAAAGATTTTTGAAAATCTGTCGGGCTTGAAGAATATAAACGGTATAACGGATATAACGGACGGTTAAAACATAAAAAAACTCTTGGATTTGACAGGTAAAGGTCTTATTTCAAGAGTTTTTCTCTTTAGTGTTGAAAAAAATCCAAACATTATGAGCAAAAAAAATGTTACTATGCAAAATGCTTGAATTATGGTATTATTTAATTAAGGAAAATGAACAGTATGCGCAAAGCAAATAAAGGAGATAGATGGTTATGAAAAAATTATTGTGTACACTGATTGCGGTATCGCTTTTGACGGGTGGAAGCCTTGCGGCATTTGCCATGGAGGAGGATATTCCCGAGGAGAGCGAAGCTTTAGAGGAGGTTTTATCTAAGGAGGAGAGCGAAGCGGTTATTGACGAAAATGACGAGGTGATATTTGGAGATGAACAAGCACCTGTCTTTGTCGAGCTTGCAAACCCCAGAAGAGTGAGCCTTTATGCTCCGGAAAATTATGACAATAAAAATCTTCCGGTAAACAATGAGCTTGTCTATGACGATGACGGCTATATAACCGGCAGAACAATTATAAACACAACCGGAGCAACAGCCACAAACAGCGGCTTGAGATTTAAGACAAATACTTATCAATACGGCTCAAGACGTTGGAAAAACTGCTTTACCTATGAATTTGATTTTAAGGTAGACCGTCTTGACAAGCAATTTATAATTACTTTGGGTGCGGCAAAGATAAAGTTTGCAAAGGACTCTGCAACAGAACAGTATTACATAAGCTACGAGGGTACCTCGGTGGGCATATCCCATAAAATGAGCATTATCTGGGGTCATAAGCCGGATACACTGCTTCAGTATGGGGACACATATCATTTAAGAATAGATATGGATTCAACTGCGGGCGGAAAGGTTTATACCACTTTTTCAGACCCCGAAACGGGATATGTGTATTCATCAAATGCGGCAAACGGTCTTTCATACACAAAGGAGGGCTATATAAACGACAAGTCCATGTATACCTTTAACTTTTCAAGTGTATCGCCGCTTACCATAACCACATCAAACGAAAGATTATATTATGACGAGTATTTTATGATTTCAAATGACATAGAAGCGGCCGACAGCACCGTTACCGCATCCGCGTCCATGATGAATGCGGTAAACAACGCAAAGGACACCAATGACCGTACGGTACCGTATCTGTTTTTGGGAGTGTATGACAAGAACGGAGCAATGGTTAAAAATGCCATAAAGGATAAGGCGTACATACCCAATCAGACCAGTGCCGATGATGAGTATTTGACCGCAAAGGTGGAATACTCGACACAGGCAGATGTAAGTGATTTGGAGGACGGAGAATATACGGTAAAAAACTTTATATGGAGGGACGGACAGGAAATGATTGTATGCACCGAGAATGTGCAAAAGATTATTACGGTTCATGACGGAAAAATTACCGAGGTTCGGTAAAATCGGAGAAAGGGAATAAAATGATACGCTTATCAAGGCTCTTGCTTGCCGTTATGATAATATGCGCCGCCTCTGTTGCCGTATACGCACAGGAAATTTATCAGGGCGAATTTATACAAAGCAAGTATACGCTGTATAAACAGCCGGGGGTTTTAACAAACATCTCGGTAAGCAATCCGGCAAACATGCCGCTGCCGGGAAAGACGGAAATATCCTTCGCTTTCACTGCCGATGAAAATGGAGCAGTGGAAGTAATTGTAAGAAACGGCGAAGAGGAAACAATCGGCGCGGCGTTAAATATTGACGCGGAAGAAATGACGGCAAAATGCATATGGCACTCGGACGCCGCAGAGAGTTTGGAAACGGTCAGCATTTGTGCGGGTGTGACATATTCGGTCACAATGCAGCTTGATTTGGAGATGGGAAGCTTTGGCGCTGTCTTATATGAAGGCCGCGAAAAGAACAAGCTTATCGGCTGTGTTTTGGATAAGGCATTGGGAGCGGATATTCTTTCCGGCGGCTTTGACGGAATTAACATAAGCGGCACTGTATCGGATTTGGAAATTTACCGCGAACGCATTGCCGGGGATAAGGCGGCTGTGAGCTTTTATGGTCAAAGCGCGTCAATGGGAGCAAGGCTTGCGGGTGATATTGAAGCGGGCAGTGTGATTGACGCATATGCCGCGGCTTATGATGAGGACGGCAGACTTGCCGCCTTAAAAAAACAAGACGGGGTTTTTGGCGGATATGATGATTATGCGGAAATAATCTTTCCGGCGGGCGGACTGTTTAAAAATACGACACAGCTTTCGCTGTTTATGTTTGAGCATGACAGCATAAAGCCCATTGCAAAAAAAGGCACGGCGAATATATCCGAGGGCGACGCTGTTAAGACGGGAGCGATTGCCTACACAAGCTTTGCCGATGCGGCCGCAATCCCCAAGGGATGGGCGATGCAGGCATGGGGCGGCGGCACAGCACCGGTCTACAGTACCGGTACGGATGAAAGTACGGGAACATTTTTAAAGCTTGACGCGGTATCGACAGGCTACAGAGGTATTCGCTCTGCTACAAACGGACTTCCGCCGGAGGGGATTTCCCTGTCCTTTAAGGTTAAGCGTTCACAGGATTACACAGGAAATTATGCGAGAATTATAATAATTTATTTTGACCAAAACGGAAACTGGAAGGACGAAAACGGAAACGGCTATACGCCTACCATTACAAATATAAAATCACTGCCCTGTGATACATGGAAAAACGGAATCATTTACATAAGCCCCGACAATTACCCGGCCGGTGCGGTGAAATTTCAGGTGGGCTTTTGCACTGCAAAGGATTCGAGTGAGGAATACGGCGGGAAGCACCGTAACAACCTATTTTTTGGGCAGCGGTGATTATTCTCTGTACAGACCCGAACGATTTGCCGTAACAGAATTTGGAGGACTAAAATGAATACAAGCTTTAAGCCCGGCAGGGCATGGTATGATACGGACGGAAACCTAATTCAGGCACATGGCGGCTCACTGCTTTTTGCGGACGGCGTATATTACTGGTACGGCGAAAACAAGGAGAAAACAAAGCCCGCAAGCGGTATATGGCACTGGGGAGTGCGGCTTTATTCCTCAAAGGATTTATACAACTGGAAAAGCGAGGGCATAATCCTGCCCCCGTCCGAGGATTACAACAGCCCGCTCCACCCCACCCAGTACATGGACAGACCGCATATTATCTATAACGAGAAAACAAAAAAATTCGTTATGTGGGTAAAGATTATGAGCCGCGAAAACATGGGTAATCAGTACATGGTTGTGGCTTTGGCAGACCGGATTACCGATGAATTTAAAGTAATAGGAGTTCGTCAGCCCATCGGTTACAGCTCCGGGGATTTTGACCTGGCGGTGGATGAAAAAACCAAAAGAGCGTTTATATATTTTGACAAGGTGCATGATTTTGTGCATAAGGACAGACTTCCCCATAAGGATATAGTATGCGCAAAGCTTAGTGAGGATTATACCGACCTTACGGGGGATTATGCCAATTACCATGATAATTCTCCGTATCGTGTGGGAATGGAGGCTCCGGCATTCTTTTGCAGAGGAGATAAGATGTATCTGTTTTTGAGCAGAACAACCGGCTATATACCAAATCCCACAGAGTACCTTGTAAGCACAAATTACTTCGGACCATGGGAGCGAGGGGAAAGAGTGCATGAGGACAAGGAAAATCTGTCTTTCAGAAGTCAGATATGCTCGGTGTTTAAGCACCCGCAGAAAAAGGACTTATACATAGCCATGGCAGACCGATGGCTGATGAATTTGCCCGAGGATTTGCCGGATAATATGTTCGAGATTGCAAACAGCAAGGACGATGACAGATACGAAACTCTTTATGATGAGAGATATGACGAGGCGATAAGCTTAAACACGCCCCAAAAAAGAGATATGTCAATCGCGCGTTATGTCTGGCTGCCGATTGTATTTGAAAACGGCAGACCGATAATACGCTGGCTTGACGAGTGGAGATGGGAGGAGTTTTAGGTGAAAAGGATAATATTATTCATTGCGGCGGCTCTGTTTACGGTTATAATAAGCGCCCATGCCGATGAAGAAGCGGTATACAACAGCTTCCAAAACTCCGTAACCGTAGACGCGTCCGGATATTCTACGGTATGCATCAGCGCACAAAACAATTCAGATGATGTGGTATACATAAATCAGAGCGCATCTCAGTTCTCATCGGAGGAATGCTTCAGATTAAAAAGCGGCATTGCCGACGGAGCATATACGATAACTCTCGGCGGAGGGGAAGAAACAAAACAGATAAGCTTTACAAAAACCGCTTATCCCTTTGATGTAAACTTTTCCAAAACGGAGCAGGGCAAAGTAAAGGCACAGCTAAAAAACGGCGCGGATAAATCCGGGGTTATGATTTTTGCGCTATACAGTGCCGAAAATGCGCTCATTGAAGCGGGAACTGCCGAACTTTTAGAAAATGCCGATACGGAATATGTGTTTAACAAAAGCGAAACGGGACAAAAAATTAAGCTTATGCTATGGAACGGCCCGGATACCATGATTCCGGTTTCCGCAATATATTCGATAAGCACCGATTCGGTATTAAAAGAGCCAGACCCGCCCGATGTGCTTAGGGTAACCTCGGCAGGCGAGCTTGCAAAGCAGGACGGAAAAACGGTAGTTCTTAGGGGAGTGAACTTCGGCGGCTGGCTTGTGCAGGAAACATGGATGTGTCCGGTTTTGGCGTTTAATTCCTCCGTAACGGTTAAAAGCGGTCAAGAGAATGCATGGGCAAATCTCGACACCTTAAATTCCCTGGAAAGTAAATTCGGTACGGAGCAGACCGCGGCACTTGTTCAGGCGTATCAGGATAATTACATAACCGAATGGGATTTTGAGAAGGTAAAAAGTTTAGGCTTTAACTGTATAAGAATACCGTTTTGGTACAGAAATTTCATGTCGGACGAGAACGGAACATATATAACCGCCGATGATAATGAAAATCCCGGCTTTAAAAAGCTTGACTGGGCTTGTGATATGGCGGATAAATGCGGCTTGTATCTGATACTGGATATGCACGGCTGTCCCGGCGGTCAAAACGGCGACCATTCCTCCGGAAAGGCGGGGCGCAATTATCTTTACAACCAAAGCGCCTATCAGGACATAATGGAGGATTTATGGGTCAAGATTGCAGACCGATACAAGGACAGAACCTGTGTGGCGGCTTATGATATTATGAACGAGCCGGGAAATAATGCAACGACAGCGTACGGTGTTTTAAGCGCCAATGTATTAGACGTCTGGAGTGACAAAACGAAGCGCAACGCCGTATATGACAGAATGATAAAGGCAATAAGAGAGGTTGACCCATATCATGTTATCACCGTTGAGGGAATATGGCGGCTCAGTTATCTTCCCCAAGACCCCCAAAGCAAGGGCTGGACGGATATAATGTATCAGCTTCATTCCTATGACAGTGACGATGAAACGACAACAACTCTTGTAAATTCCCTTGCGGATATAAAATCAAAGGGCGTTGCGGCATTTATGGGCGAGTTTAACCCGGCGGTATACAATAAAAATATAGTTTCTCAAATGAACGCAAAAAATATAAGCTACACACTGTGGAATTATAAAACCACAAGTTTTCTAAACGATTCCAACAGCAGTTGGGGACTGTATTACAGAACATATACATGGGATCAGATGCAGGATATATGCGGTGACACGTCCATGCTAAACAGCATACACTCCACATGGAGCTCAAGCGGAGGAATTATGTTCCATACCGGAAATCTTACGGACGCGCAGATAAAGCAGCTTTACACAAACTGGTGGAGCGCGTCACAGTTAAATACAAATGGTTTTACTGAAAACAGTACCCTTAAAGGGTATTTAAATTGACAGGAGTTGATTATATATATGAAGAAACCTAAAATTATATTTTTGCCCCACGCAAATATTCAATATTCGCAGCTAAAGCCCGAAAGACGTTACTGGGTTATGAAAAACTGCTACGAGAAGCTGTTTGACCTGGTTGCGGAAACAGATTGCAAAATCGGCTTTGAAGCAAGCGGCATTACCATAGAGGAAACGGCAAAGCAGGCGCCGGAGGTGATAGAAAAGCTTAAGGGCTTGATTAGGGCGGGAAAGCTTGAGCCGGTATGCTCACCGTATATTCATTTCATGCTTGCCAATATTCCGCCGCAGCTATGTCTTGGTTCTTTGAAACATTCCATGGATGTATGGGAAAAATATACGGGAGTAAGACCGAAAATCGGCTGGAATCCCGAATGCGGCTGGGCAGGATATATTCCCGATGTGTATAAGGAAGCGGGGCTTGAAGCGCTTATAATGGACGCGGATTCGCTTTTACTGTCCTTTGGGGATATAAGAAAAGCGACCGGGCTTAAATTTGACGTGGCAGGTCATTCAAACAAAAACCATTTATTTAAGATTGAGGAATATATAAAGGATAAGCCGGAATTTTTGAAATTCATAACCAATACTTCCACAGCACCCAACGGTCTGAAGCTGATTTTCCGTTCGGACTGCATGGCAAATCTTCTTTTATGGTATCTTATGGGCGCAACGGAGGGCATGCGCGAGGAACCGATAAATATGGATGAAATAAAGGTAATGTTCGAAAAATGGAAGCAAAGAATTGCCGATACGGGTGAATACATAATGCCTTATGCCGAGGACGCGGAATATATCGGCTCAAGCGCATATTTCTATGTAAAGCAGTTCAATCAGGCGCGGTTTTTTGAGGAGGAGCCGCAAAGTATTGCGAGGTTTAAGGAAATTCTTGATGCTGCGGCTCAGGCGGGATATGAATTTGCACTGCCCGGCGAGGTGCTTGGAAATGCAATTGAAAATCCGTATGTTGATAATATTGAAAACGGTGTGGCATGGCACGGCGGAACGGCGAAGGCGTGGGCAAACACCAAATATTCAAGAATTATGGACCCGGTCTGCCTTTCGATATTTAACGGAATAGAGGCGGTGAAAAAAGCCGTAGGGGAAAGCCCGGAGCTTGACAGTGCAATGAAATGTCTGGCAAGCGCATGGGTGTCCGATTCGCGCTGGCCGCCGGAGCCGACAAGTCCGGGACGCTTTAACGTCAGAGAAAGCCTTGACGATATGTATGCCGCAAACGATCGTATTCGTGAGGCAATGGAAAAGGGCGGCGTATCAGACAAGCGCGGACTGTATTCGCCGGAGCTGATGTATACTCAGATTAAGGCAATCGATGAGCTTTTGATGAGTGAAAAATATTTCGGCGAGGATTAAAAATATTACAAAAATTAAGATCTTGAAAGCAAAATGCTTTTGAGGTCTTTTTTTTGTTTGCATAACAGCGGCAGTTCAAGGTATAATGTAAATAAAGCAAATATTTTAAAAAGGAGCTGACAAATATGAAAAACATTACCGATGAAACCGTAAATAACTTTAAGATGTATCTGTATGAAGAAGAAAGAAGCGACAGCACCATAGAAAAATATATGCGTGATATTCGCCTTTTCAGAGAATGGCTCGGTGAAAAAGTCGTAAATAAGGCGGCGGTGCTTGAGTACAAAAAAAGCCTTTGCAAAAAATATGCGCCCCGAAGCGTAAACTCTGTTTTATCATCTTTAAATGCGTTGTTTGTATTTTTGGATCGGCACGAATTGAAAGTAAAAACCTTAAAAATACAAAGGCAGATATTTGCGGACAAGGGAAAAGAACTGACAAAGACGGAATATGAAAGGCTTCTCAGGGCCGCAAAAAGCAAAAGGAACGAAAGAATTTACTATTTAATGCAGACGATAGGCAGCACCGGTATAAGAATTTCCGAACTGCAATATATAACCTGCGAGGCGGTAAATGCGGGGCAGGCGGCTATAAACTGCAAGGGAAAGCTCAGAAGGGTGTTTTTGCCCAAGCAGCTGTGTAAAATGCTTAAGAGTTATATTAAGCGCAGGAATATAAAAAGCGGGGCGGTATTTGTAACCAAAAACGGCAAGCCGCTTGACCGGTCAAATGTATGGAGGATGCTCAAGGCCTTGTGCGAAAGCGCAGATGTTCCAAAAAACAAAGTATTCCCACATAATTTCCGGCATTTGTTCGCCCGCACCTTCTATTCGCTGCAAAAGGATATCGTAAGGCTTGCCGATATTCTCGGTCATTCCTCTGTAAATACCACCCGTATTTATACAATGGAAACAGGAGATACACACATGAAACAACTGCAAAAGCTTGGATTACTAAAGTACTAAAAGAGAAATACAACATAATTCATATTATGTTGTAAATATACAAAATTAAATACATAATTATTATAATACAAAAATTAAATATTGTCAATCTTTTTAGGAATTTTGAGAAGAATTGTTTAAGTTTAACAAAAATAATAAGCCAAAACAGACCAACTGCACAAAAATTTATTGCGGTTGGTCTTAGAAGCGTGTAAAAAAATCTGTTTTAATCCCGGGCTAAATGCCGATGCCGCCGGTGGGGTGCAAAATAGGGATTTAGGTACAACATAATATGAATTATGTTGTATAGTTAATCATTAGTACAGCACAACATAATATGAATTATGTTGTATAGTTAATCATTAGTACAGCACAACATAATATGAATTTTGTTGTGAGTTATAATCAAGAAAGGCGCCGGAGAAATATAATTACGGGCAGGAGGGAAGAAAAGAAAATTTTGCTCCGCGCCGAAAAACCGAAAATTAAGGAGAGGAATAAATATGGAAAAGAATAAAGAAAACAAAATACTTTCCGCCACACTGGCGGCGGCAATGATAGGTTCAACGGTTTCTGCAGTTCCTGCGCTTGCGGACGAGAATACAATCCCGGCGCTTGCGGACGCTTCCGTAAGCTTTTCGGCGGAGAACGCCCAGGTAAATTACGGAACACAAAACTACCTTATTGCGGATTCATCCGATGCTGCGGCGGGTTCAAGTGTTGTATATCTGAAGTTTGATATAAGCAAAGTAAATGCGGCTGATGCGGGTGATATTTCACTTAGGCTGAAGGTTCTTGAGGGAAATGCGGAGGTTGAGCTTAACGAAGCGGAAAACGAGTGGGACGAGGAAAGCATAAGCGGACTGAATGCACCGGTTTCGACCGAAGGCGCTGTCGGAAGTGCGGCTGTTGAAAACGGCGAGCTTGTTATCTCAGGGCTTAAAGACGTGGTAGCCAATGCTGCGGCAAAGGGTAAAACCGAGATAAGCTTTGTACTGTATGTAAACGAAAATGCACTGATGAGCTTTGCGTCAAAGGAGAGCGGCAGTGCTCCTGTGCTTGAAATCAGCGCACCTGCTGAAAACGCAGAGGAAGCAGCAGTGGGCGAGCTGCCATTTGCGCCGATTTCCGTAGATGAAGCGGCAATTTTATTTGCGGTAGAGGACGATACAAAAGTTGACGAGGTAATAGCGGATATTTTGGCGCTTCAGTCGGCTGCAGAAAATATGAATGTAGAAAACTATACCCAAAACTGGCTTCAAATTAAGGCGGTTAGAGAGAAATATAATGCGCTGTCATATTACGAAAAGGCGTCTGTAGGAAACGAAAAATTACAGATTTTGACAAGCATAGAAACAAAATATGCGTCACTGCTTGACAAGGATTTTAAAAACCTTGGGGATATGGTATCGATTATTCCGGAGCTTACCGCAGCTAATTATCTTGAGGAAGTAAGAAAGTATGACAATGCAGAAGCGGCATACAGCGCATATGAGCAAAGACAGCAGGCGACAAAGGATACAGACTATACGGCAAAATATGATGAAGCCATGAATGCGGTATCGACCCTCAGAAGCAAGCTGGACAGCTTTAAAGAACAAATTTCCGCACTTATGAATGCTACAAAGGATAAATTTATAAATGGGGGAAATGGTGTTGTCGGCGTTAAGGATATTGAATGGAGCAGCATAAGCAGCTTTGAAACAGTGGAGCCGAGAGCGGGTCAAACCTACATAAGTCCTCAAATGAAAATTCTGTATATTTGTGTATCAAGTGAGGATTATAAAAACTTTCTTGATATGGAAAAAGCCATAAAGGGCGGAAATGACGGAATAACACATGAGGGTTCGTTGCTTGCGCAGTATTTAAGCATTAAAAATTCCGAGCTGTTCTCTCAATTTACGGAAGATACGGACATGAAGGAGGCTTTAAAGACATTTGTTACCGGATATTATAAGTATATGAGCAATCAGCTTAAGGTTATATACGGAAGTGAAGTGCAAGGAGATCTTGCAGATCATATTTTGAATGAAGACCAATGGGAACATAAGGACGAAAAAGTTACAAATGCAATATGCACATATCTTGCAAGTCAAAACCGTGAAGCGGAATCGGAAAGAGGAACGCTGAAACAGCTTGCAGGAGAAGACTATATGAGTCTTATTGAAGACTATTCATCTTATAATTCAAGATTGTTCGAGAGCATGACTAATATAATAGCTGACGAAGTGAAAGAGCTTGAGAACGCTATATATGCACTTTTAAAGAGTGAGGGCGCAGACGGAAACTCCTATGGAGATGAAAAATTCTCGTATAATTCCGTTCCGACTGCCAACTGGTTGGATGAAATCACTTTAAATGATATTGATCGTGTGTATGCCGCAGCGAAAAAGAACATGGGATTCAGCCCATCGATACAGTTGTATCTGCATGAAGCTTGCTATGGAGATGAACAGGTGGATGACCACACATATCCGGGACTGTTTGACGATATAAACTGGTCAAAGGGAGAGAATACTCCGGCGACAGGAGGAGAAAACTCTGCAATTACGGCTGCGAAAAAGGAATTGAAGAAAGCTGCAAAGACAGAACTTGACAGATACAGTGACATTGTAACAAGTATAGAAGATTACAGTCTCAACTATATGTCCGGATATGATGGACACGAGGATCCCGATACATTCATTGCAGGCTGCATTGAGGAACTAAATAATATTGATGCTGCTGCGTTGCTTGACTATGCAAGAAAAATGAAACCTTATGGTGCAGTGCAGAATGATGAATACGGAGTGATTACGGAAAGCCTGATTAATAACGAAAAGGCGGCGGCCGAGGCGGCAATTTCGGCATTTGAGGAAAAGCTTGCGGACATTAAGTCGTTAAGAGCAAAGGCTAAAAATCTCAGAGATGCCTTTAATGCAAAGTATTTCTCATGGGATTATATGGAGCAGTTTAAGGGCTATTATGATGAACAGCACCCGGAAAACTCCGTTCCGTATTACAATTACTCAAAGCATGAGGACGTATGCGCATTTATCGATGAAATGGTAATAGCACCGTATAATGAAAGTCATCCGGACGCACCTATTGAAATTGCGGATGTAATGGGCGCTATCGACGATATGATCCTTGCGGATGCGGAATATAAAACAGAGCTGGCAGGATACAGAAATAAGTATTTGGATGAATTTGTATACTTGGATACCGAAGCATTTGAAGCGCTTTATCTGACCGAAGACGAGGAGATAGCAACCAGTAAGGAAATTAACGATATTTCCGGCAGGACAAAGAAGCACATCGATATGAGCGGGTTCATGAATGAGGTTTCTGACCTGAATAACACTGCAATGGGCTTTGCGGCACAAAAGGAAAGCCTTTACACAGCACAAAACGGTTTTTCGGCAGTGGTCGGTGCGATGGAGGATTATGCGGAGCTTAGTGCTCAATATAATGCGTTTAGCGCGGATCAGCTTTACTGCGTGACGAGAGAAACAAACACGAAGCTCGGAACGATAAAATCAGAGCTGGAAGCATGGCAAAAGGCGATAGATGTCATGGATAAGATTGATGCGGTTGAGGGTACGACCGACATTGATGAGTTTACAAGACGTATAAATGAGGCAAGAGCGGCTTATGAAGCCTTGAACGGACAAAGAGCCAAGGAGCTTGTGGCACAGGCGGCACTTGACAAGCTTGACCGCTATCAGGTATTCGGTGATTTGTACGTTGAGATTGCGGCAATAGATCCTATTGTTTCTCAGTATCAGATTGTGCTGTTTGAGGGCAGCGGTGATGAGCCGGGAATGCTTGATCAGCTTCGTGCGCGCTTTGACGCTTTGGGAGATGGGTATGAGGATATATCCGATTTTGTAAGCCGGGCACAGAGAATACTGGAGGACAGAGAATTTGAGCTTGCCTGCGCTAAGGATGCTCAGAGAATAGATGGTCTTATCAAAAATCTTGACGCCTTTGATCTTGAAGATGAAAGCGCATTGATGGATTATCTGAATGCATTTGTGGAGGTTGAGAGGGAAGTCAATGCTCTGCTTGAGCCGTCACAGCCCAATGAACGTCCGGCAAATATGACCTTCGGAATGCTTTTGCAGTATTCAAAGTATACACATCACAGAGAGGATATAGACGGTATATGGTCAGCGGCATTTGCTTATGCAATCGATCAGGTGGGAACTATAGAATATACCTCAAACTTTGGTTCAAAGGCAGAGTTGATTGCTGTGGCAGATGGCGTATATAGAGACATGAACGACAGACAAAAGTCAGCTGCTCAGGATGATTTGGCAAGACTTGAACAGATCAAAGCAGACCTTGCACGCTGCCGTCAGGCAAAGGAGGACGCGCAGGAGACGATTGCGATTCTCGCAGAGTTTGCTGCAGAGGTCGAAAGAATTGAGAGCATAGAGTATAAGCCCGCAAGAGAAGCGGAGTATCAGGGTATGATACATCTTATCAGCGATAATGATGATATGCTCACAGCCATGAAAGAAGCTCAGGGAGCAGAAAGATACGCATATGATTATATGTATGAAAACGGTTACATCGATACATATAGGGCACAGGAAAGCAGATATATGGATAATTATCAGTATTATGCAGTGCAGTGCAGAATCGATATGCTTTGGAGTGAGGCACAGGAGGCACACAGAAACGGTACTCTTCTTGACAGCATAGCTCTTAAGGAGTGCGAGGATCTTTACAAGGCTCTTGCAAACTTTGAAAGCCCCTATGCAGACGGCAGAACTCAGCAGGAGCTTGTTGAAAATTACTCAAAGCTTGCGTGGGTAAGAATACAGGCAAGCGAAGATTATGATTTATATATAAATCAGCTGGCAGATTATATGAACACAGCTCAGGCCGGATACGAAAAATCGCTTATGGAGCTTGACGCCGATGCTTTGGCAATATCGTATAAGCCTGTTATATCTCATGCAATCAATCTTTATGATGCTATGTCGTCTGAAGTGCAGGCAACCATGACAGAAAGCTACAGAACGCAGATTGAGGCCTTAAGAAGCGGACTTGATGAGTTGTTGAGATTATATGAAATCAGAGGCGGAAAGGCAGGAGATGTTGACGAGGACGGAAAGGTTACAATTAAGGACATAGTAATGATTGTAGACTTTGTGCTTGACAATGATATTGCTCCTGAGAATAACGCTCAGTATTTAAGAGCCGATATAGTTCATCCTGATGACGATATGGCAGACAGCCCCATTGACATTGATGATGTAATAGCAGCTATTGATCTTATAGAATTTTAAGCAGAGGTATTGGATATGAAAAGAAAAATAATTTCTATGCTGCTGACCTCTGTAATGCTCCTTGCGCTGTTGCCCGCCGCTTTTGCGGCGGGGAGTGCCGAGGTCAGCTTCACAAGCGATAAAACCAAGGTGAAGCGCGGAGAAACCGTAACCTTTACCGTAAATGTCAATGACGCGGGCGCAGTGCGCGGCTTTCAGGCAGGACTTTGCTATAACAGCGAAAAATTCTTTATTGAGGACCTGGACTTTTTGGGTACAACGGCTGCGGATGCGTTTACTTCATACATAGACGATAAGGACGATATGGCGGGAATAAGTCTTTCTTTTTCCGAACCGTATGAGCTGGACGGAGATATTGCATATATTGTGTTCAGAGCAAAGGAGGACGCGGCTTCGGGAGATGCGGGCTTTGCGGTGTCCGAAGGCGGCGCGGTGATAACCGACGGAGCAAACGAAAATATTTCGGTTTCGACAAGTGCGGATGCTGTAAGCGTTGCTTATGATTATACCGCAAGGATAAGCGCAGTACCAAGCAGTCAAACGGTGTTCGGAGAGGATGAGCTTTCGTATATATTCAGCATTTCGCAGCTTGACGGTATGCGCGGTCTTGAAACGGTCATAACGTATGATACCGATATACTGGAGCTTACCGGTGCGCAGGCTGTAGGCTGCCTTGCGGACGGAGTTTTGTGGCAGACACGCGTTGATACCGAGGTTCCCGGCAAGGTCGGCGTTGCGGCGGAATATGCAAGCCCGGCAAGCATTTCGGGTGAGGTTTTAAAGCTTGATTTTAAGGTGGTTGACAAAGCAGTCTCCGGTGAGTGCGTACCTGTGGGCGTTGAAAGCTTTAGAACAGTTGACGCTTCGGGCGGTTTTGCCGACCTTTACACCTCATATGAGCTTGAGCCGATAACGGTTTCGCGTTCAAGCTATATAGAAATGAGCTATATTCCCGACCGCACAGAGGCAAGGTCGGGCGAGGAGGTTACATATACGGTAACCTTAGACCGCATTGCGAGAAGCAGAGGATTTCAGGCACAGCTGATTTTTGACAGCTCACGGCTTGAATTTGTAAGCGCGCAAAAGGGTGAGATTATGAATGCCGCGGACAGAGTTTCCGGCATAAAGGAGTCGGACGGCAAAATCAATATGGTATGTGCTTATGAAGAGGAAACCGAGGAATGCGGTGTTGTTGCGGTGATTACCTTCAAGGTTAAAGCGGGCGCGGCGGACGGCTATGCTGTGATGTCGGCTGCAGAGCCGCTGGCGGTTGACGGAAGCTACAACTATGTTGATTCCGAGGGAATAAGCAATTTTGAGCCGCTCTACATTGGCAGACTTGCAAAGGAATACAGTATTTCTTTGTCGGCGGACAAGGGAATTTACAGTATCGGCGACACATTGTATCTTACGGCGGATATGGGCGAGGTTTCGGATTTTCTGGGCGTTCAGTTTGATATAACCTTTGACGCGAATAAGTTAGAGTATATAGCTCCGCAAAGACCCTCCGAGTATTACGGACCGCTTATGAGAAACGCTGTGGGCAAGACTGTGAACTCGGCAAAGGCGGCTTTAGGAAAGCTGCAGGTTTTGGCGGCGTTCGGAAACAGCAGTCCCTACAGTGGGTCGGGAGAGGTGTGCACGATTGCTTTTAAGGTTAAGGAAGGCGCTTCGGGTGCGGCAAATATCGCTGTCGGCGGTATCGTTCCCGCCTCGGACGACAGCATTTCGGCAAACGGCTGCACCGCTTATCTGGACGGCAGCGGACAGCTGATAGGAACAATCGCCGCTATAGGAGCAATCGGCGATGTGACGCTGCAGAGTAAAAGCGCAATAGATAATGCGCGAAGAATGTATGACGCACTTTCCGCGGAGGAAAAGCAGCTTGTATCAAACTATGCTGTTCTTGCGGCTGCGGAGGCAAGATATTACGAGCTTTTGCCGGTGTATGATTACAGTGTACAGATGAACGAGGACAATGCAGTTATAAGTATAACAAATAATAAGAGTACGGATGAGCCGGTGTTTATTGTGAAGCAGTATGATGAGAGCGGAAAGGCTGTTGCGGTAAACATAAAAACTCTGACGCTTGAAGCGGGAGAGAGCGAGCAGCTTTTATATCCGCTGAAGAATGAGTGTGTAGGGATTAAGTGCTTCCTGTGGGAAAGCATGGCATCCATGATACCTTACGGCAGCAAAACTCCGATATATGAGTATTACGCACAAAAAAGCGGCGGAGATGTAATTGTAAGAGTGAAAAACAACAGCGGTACGGATGAGCCTGCGCTGATTGTTGCCCAGTATGATGAAAACGGCGTCTGCACAGCTGCCGATATAAAGACCCTGACAATGGGTGCGGGCATGAGCGAGGAGCTTACATACCCATTAAGACAAAACAGCGCTTCGTTTAAGTGCTTCCTGTGGGAGAATGCGGCTTCCATGATACCTTACAGAAATCAGGAATAGTATGAAAAAAAGAATTTTATGTTTTCTGGCTGCCGCTGCAGCCACGCTGCGGCTTTGCATTGCGGTGGCAGCGGCACCGGGAGATGATGTAATCAATATTTCGGCGGACAAGGACGAGGTAAACGGAGGAGAAAAGATAATCGTTTATGTGGACTTGAGTGAAAAAACCGCCATGAAAGGCATTCAGTTAGAGATAGGATATAACAAAACAAAGTTTTCCGACTGCCAAATTCTCGGCGGCGGTATATTTGACGATGCTCTTGCAATGCAGCTTAAGGAAAACCAAAGAGGAGAAATTGCCGCGGCAGCCGTCTATGACGGAGTATATGAGCTGAGCGGAAGAATATGCACACTGACTCTTACGGCGAACAGCCTTGCAAGCGAGGGCGAAACCTATATAACCGTTTCCGGGATTAAAATAACAGACGGCGGCGGGGAGGATACAAGCTATGATACGATAAAAAAGACCGTAACGGTGCATTCGATTATAGCAAAAGAAACTCCCCTTCCGACACAGCCGCCGCCGGCAGTTACCGCACTGCCCGAAAGGAGTCCGTCGCCAACCCCCAAGGCTACGGCGGCTCCGGGCGGCGGTACGGGTTCAGGCGCAGGCTCCGGTTCCGAAAATACCCCCAAGCCGGAGTCCACGCCGGATCCAAAAGCCACACAAAGCCCTGCTCCGAGCCCCGGAGCGGATATAAAGCCAAAATACAGCTTTGAGGATATAAAGGAGCATTGGGCGCGTGAGGATATTGAGGAGCTTTGTAAAGCCGGTATAGTAAACGGCATAAATGACAATGAATTTATGCCCCAGAGGGCTGTTACAAGAGCGGAATTTGTAAAGCTTATATGCGCTATGCTCGGTCTTGAGGCGGATAATACGCAGACATTTTTTGATGTTAAGGAAACAGACTGGTACTGTGAATATGTATCCGCTGCCGCAAAAGCGGGTATAGTGTACGGCGATAACGGGCTTTTTCGTCCTCAAAGCAGTATAACAAGAGAGGAAATGGCGCTTATCGCAAAAAGATGCGCCGATTATAAAAATATTAAAGCCGACAGCGCGCTTTCGGAGCTGTTTTCAGATGACGGAGATATTTCGGCATGGAGCCGCGAGGCAGTGTATGAAACGGTACGCATGGGTATTATAAACGGCATTGACGGAGCCTTTTGCCCGAAAAGCAGCACCACCAGAGCGCAGGCGGCAGTTGTGATAAACAGAATACGCAATATATTATAAGCATTGGAAGGGAGGATATTTATGAAAAGGATAACGGGCATACTGATTGCGCTTATGTGCGCGGTACAAATCGGCGTTCACGCCGAGGAAAGCTACAGTGACGCACTTTTTAGGATAACAAGGGATAATTACAGTGCAAGCTTTTTTTCAAGACTTGTAATAAGCACCGGCTCACAGATTATAAAAAAGGACAGTGCTGAAGAAAATCTCAAAAATGAAGCAGTACTTAAGGACGGCACGACCTTTGTACCTGCGGCGGCATACTGCGCTTACTTCGGAGCCGATTTGGAAAAGGAGGAGAACGGCTATGTGCTGACCCAAGGTGACCTTACGGCAAGGATAAGCACGGATTTAAACAGCATATCCCTTGTATACGGCAAGGGTACGGCTGAGGAAATTATTCTTCCGGCTTCGGCATATGAAACGGCGGGCGAGCTGTATCTTCCCGTAAGAGTGCTTACGGAACAGGTTTTTGCTTCCAATGTTGCATGGGACGGCGAAAACAACAGAGTAATAATAACAAGACCCTATCAGACAAAGCGCATTATCGTAAAGACCGAGGACGGTGCGGCTTTGCCGGAGGGTATGGACTGTAAGGAGATAATAACAAATGGCAAAGGCACGTGGATTTTGCAGTTTGATATGAGTGTATCGGATAAAACCGTAAGTGAATGTGCAGGAAGGCTTGAAGAAACGACAGGCATAAAATATGCCGAGCCGGACGTGATAGCCTCGGCAGCATAAAAGGAAGTGGTGAAAGTGAAAAAAGTAATGTATAAAGCAATGGGAGTGCTGCTGTGCGCGGTGCTTACCGCCCCCGGGCTTGCACTGCCCGCATCTGCGGCACGCAACACGTCGGATTATGCGGCGGCTCTTTATAACATGGTAAAGGCAAATACTCCGGAAAATACCGTGGAAAGTATTGTAATGCAGATCGGCAATACAAACATGACGGTAAACGGAGAAACTCAGAAGATAAGCAATGAAGCCGGAGATGAGAATTTAGCTCCGACCGTAAATGACGATGACAGAACTTTGCTTCCTATAAGAGCGGTAACGGAAATTATGGGTGCGGAAGTAGGATGGAAAGAAGAAAACGGAGTTGAAACGGTAAGCATAAGCCAGGATAACACTGATATAGAAATGCAGATAAATTCTGATATTATCAATGTAAACGGTGAATCTGTTGCAATGGATACTGCCGCCGAAAAGATTAACGGCAGAACAATGGTTCCCGTCAGAGCAGTATTGGAAAATTTAGGATGCAGTGTGAATTGGAATCAACAAAGCAAAGAAATTACCATTACAAAGCCTTATCAGACAAAACGTTTAATGGTTAAAAGCAGCGGCAGAGATTTAAGGGATAGTCTTAATTATTATACTTCCGAGGAAAATATTCTTGAAAATGACGGATTATATATTGTACAGTTTGACAAAAATGTGTCCGATTTGGAAGTAAAGAATTACTGCGAGGAAATCAATAATTTGGGCGGTGTTGAGTATGCCGAACCGGATTTGATAGCCATATCTGCTTCAAATGAGGGAGCCGGCTCAGATATGATAGATAAAGACCGGATACACCTTAGGGAGTATATAAGGAGCAAGAACATTTTGGGCAGCATAAAAATCGGTGTTATTGAAGCAAACGGATTTGGATTAAGCCCTGTGAAAAATAAATTTGTGATAGAAAACGACCTTACAGACAATCAGGGTCACGGTGCCAATGTAACGGGGATAATCGAGGGTATGCTTGAAGATATAGACTACTGCATATATGCGTATAGTGCATCTTGCGCATCATTACTGGATCAAAGAATAGACGATGCAGTGAAGGCCGGATGTAAGGTGCTGAATCTAAGCATGTATGTAAAGGCTGATGACGATATAGAAACTCTAAAGGAAACCGTGGATAAGGTAAAGGATAAATGTCTTATAGTTGCCGCTGCCGGCAATGATGGAAATCTTGTAACAATGAAAACGGGCAATAATGATACAAGCTATTACCCGGCAGCATGGTCAAGGCAATGTGATAACATTATAACCGTTGCAAATGTTGACGAACAGGATCGTCCGTGCAAAGAGGGCAACGGATACGATAATACAACCAATTACGGACGGGAAATTGATATTTCCGCACCGGGAACGGAAATAACTGCAAGAGGTATAGAGCTTACCGGAACTTCACAGTCCACACCCCATGTCAGTGCGGCGGCAGCGGTGCTAATGCTTGAAAATGGGAATGTATCACCGGGTTATATTAAAAACAAACTAAAGACGGACTATGTAAGAACACCGGCAGGGTTTGATACATACAATTACGGAACGGGTATTTTAGATATGTTTCCGCAAAGAATCAATACGGAAACACCCGAAACCGTACCGCCTTCGGAAACGCCTGTTACGCCGTCACCAATTACACCGCCTCCTATAACACCGTCGCCTGTTACGCCTGCGCCCCAAAGCTCAATAGTCGCTTATAAATGGGGAGAAAGTTCAATAAGGCTTAATGTAGGCGAGAGCAGGGATATTAAGCTTTATGCCATGTATTCGGACGGAACGGAAGCTGATGTGACGGATACAAAACGTTATAGTTCTACCGGTCAAGCAATAACAATATCGGGCAGTACCATAAAAGCTGTATCTGCCGGAACGGCGTATGTAAATATTGGTGCCATGTCTGCATCCGTAAGTGCTCCCAGAGCAATTGAGGTTATTGTGGTGGGAACACCGGAGCAAATACCTACACTTACCGGATATGAGTGGTCATCAAATTCGGTGGATATTGAGGTAGGAGAGTCAAAGAGTATTAAGCTTTATGCAGTATATTCAGACGGAAGCAAGGATGACGTTACAAGGGATTCAAGGCTTTCGTCAAGGGATACGGGAGTTGCTGTAATAAGCGGAACTACCGTTACCGGTATATCGCCGGGAACGACATACATACAGTCAAACACAGCGGTGTCCGCATCGGCTAAGTCGCCAAAACCGATTACGGTGACGGTAAAAGCCAAGGAAGCAAGCGTTTCCTCGGTAAGCTTGTATCCGCAAAGACTTACCATGAAGCCGGGCGACAGCGAAACCCTTGAAGCGGAGGTTATGCCGCAAAATGCGGTGAATAAGGAGTGTACCTTCCAATCGAGCAACTCCTCGGTTGCATCCGTATCGTCAAAGGGTGTTGTAACCGCAAAGAGTGCAGGAACGGCATCAATTACCGTTACGACAAAGGACGGCGGATATACGGCGGTATGCGAGGTTACGGTTGAAAAGAGCGCGGTGCTGTACGGAGATCTAAATTCCGACGGCAAGGTCAATACAATAGACGTTGTACTCATGCAGGATATAATAAGCGGTGAAAAAAAGGCAACCTCACAGCAGCTTACGGCGGGCGATTTGGACGGAAACGGCTATATTGACGACAGTGACCTGATGCTTTTGAAGAAGCGTGCCATGGGAATAAGTACACCGTTCCCTGTGGAGAGATAATTAAGTGAATGAGGGATTTTAAAATCCCTTAAAAATATACAAGGAGGTTTTATCATATGAAAATGAAAAAAACAGCAGCCATATTTTTGGCAGCGGCAATGCTTGCCGCAGGAGGCTCTGCATTTGCGGAGCACAATCCCTATCTTAACTACGGTGATGAATGGGAGGATTACACATCTGTTTCCACAAGACAGTTTTCGGATGTCCCGATAACCCACTGGGCGTTTGAGGAGATAAACCGAGTAGTGGCAAAGGGCTGGTTCGGAGGTTATCCGGACGGTACTTTCCACCCCAACGAGCACATCAGCAGAGCCGAGGCAATGACGGTTTTCATGAATTTTCTGGGTATTCAGCCCACACCCGTCACATCAACCTCATACACTGATGTAAAGGCTTCGTCCTGGTACGCTCCGTATATTGAGGCGGGCAAGGAGCTGTTCCCAACAAAGGCAACCTTTAACGGGCAGACGCCGTTTTTGCCGGAGCAGCCGATTATAAGAGAGGATGTGTGCTATGCCCTTGTAAAGGCAAAGAAGTATGATTCTCAAACAGTTATGGCGAATTTATCGGTGCTTAATATGTTTAGAGACCAGAGCAGTATTTCGGCGGATATAAAGCCCTACGTTGCCGTTGCCGTAAGCAACGGTCTGATTTCAGGCTATGACGATAGAACAATCGGTGCACAGGATCCGCTGACTCGTGCGGAATTTGCGGCTATGCTTTACAGGGCAAGCTTTGCCGGAACTCAATAAAGAGAGGTGCTTTTAAATGAAAAAAATATTAGCTGCGTTTGCGGCGCTGACATTGACCGTAAGCTCAATGACAGGCGCATTTGCCATAGAATACGGCTCGGAATGGAGCGGTTATGAAAGCGCTCCCGTTTCAAGCTTTACGGATGTACCCGCGGGCCATTGGGCAGCGGGGAATATCGACCGGGTGGTAAAAAAAGGCTGGTTTGACGGCTATCCGGACGGAAGCTTTCATCCCAACGCGTCCATAAGGCGCTGCGAGGCAATGACTGTATTTGTAAAGTTCTTGGGTCTAAGCTTAAAGGTGGATGCGCAAAGCTCCTATGCCGATGTAAAGGGCGATAATGCGTGGGCAATACCCTATATCGAAGCGGGAAAGAAGCTTTTCCCGGCAAAAGAAGCATTTAACGGTGAAATCCCGTTTCTTCCCGACCAGCCCATAACGAGAGAGGATACGGTGTATGCGCTTGTTACTGCCTTAAGATACACAGACGAGGTTGCGCTTGCGGATCAGTCGGTGCTTAATATGTTCAAGGATCAAAACAGCATATCCGCGCTTATAAAGCCGTATGTGGCAGTTGCGGTAAAAAGAGGGCTTGTGGCAGGTTATGATGACGGAACAATCGGCGCGCAGGACCCATTAACAAGGGCTGAGTTTGCAACGCTGCTTTACAGAGCCTCCACGATAGGCTTCGGTAATTCGGAGCTTAATTTAGAGGTTGAGGAGCCGACTGTGGAGGATATTACAATTTCTCCGTCAAGCCCTTATCAGGCAAGCGTGGGCGACAGCTTTGAGGTCAAGGCTCTTGCCAAGATGTCGGACGGAATAATAACGGACTACAGCCAAAGCCTGTCGCCGGTCAGCACAGACAGCTGCATATCGGTAACGGGCACAACCGTAAAGGCACTTTCACCGGGAACGGCAACAATAAGATTTTTAAATGATGCGGCACTTGCGGATAAGACCCTTACCGTTATAGTATCGGCACCCTCTGAAGCACCGAGGTTTGAGGGACTTACATATCCATCATCGACTGCGGAGTCAACGGCGGTTATTTCAGGCAGAGTAACGGATGCATCGGGAGCGGCTCTTACCCTTGATATTGACTCCGAAACAATAAATGTTTCCGGCGGTTCCTTCAGAAAAGAGGTTTTGTTGGAAACGGGAACAAATACCTTTGTTCTTACGCTTACCAATTCTTACGGAAGAAAGACGGTTGAAACCGTAAGAATCAAGCGTGAAGCACCCTCAACACCCGGCCCGACCGTAGCCCCGACAGTGACGGCACAGCCGATTGATAACAATACTTCAGCGGCAAGTCTGACAGCTTATCGGTGGTCTGTGGAGTCCTTGGAAATAAACGAGGGTGAAACCTCGCAGATAAAGCTGCTTGCCGTATACAGTGACGGAACGACAAAAGACTGTACATCGAATTATACGCTCAAGTCCTCGGACACAAATGTGGCAACGATAAACTCATCGGGCGTGATAAAGGGTATCTCCGGCGGAAGCTGCAACATATCCTTCTCCATGGGAGCGGTTTCGGCGTCGATTTCCATGCCAAGGGCGTTGAGCGTCAAGGTAACGGCGGCGGATTCGGGTACGCTTACGGCTCTTGAATGGTCAATGAACAGTATGACCGTTCGTGCGGGAAGCACAAAGGAAATAAAACTCTACGGAGTATACAGCGACGGAAGCAGAAGAGATTTGACAGAGGAGTGCGGAGTTTATGCTATGGATGAGAGTATAGCAACCGTAAGCGGAAACACTGTAAAGGGAGTCGGAGAAGGTTCTACATTCCTGTGGTTTGATTCAATTCCCACGTCAAATATCAATCTGCCGGATATGCTTGAGGTAGAGGTTACAAATTAAGGAGGAATAAAAAATGAAAAAGTTTATAGGTATTATATTAAGCGCGGCGCTTGCGCTCTCATCGATTTCAATGAGCGCGTCCGCCCTTGAATACGGTTCGGAGTGGTCGGGCTATACAAACGATGCAAAAAGCGCATTTTCAGATGTTCCCTCGGATCACTGGGCATCGGACAACATAAGCAGAGCGGTTGCCAAGGGCTGGTTTGACGGTTATCCCGACGGAAGCTTCCACCCTAACGCGTCCATAAGACGCTGTGAGGCAATGACTGTGTTTGTAAAGTTTTTGGGACTGAGCACCAATCCCAATGCACAAAGCTCCTATGCCGATGTAAAGGGCGACAACGCATGGGCAATACCTTACATAGAGGCAGGAAAGAAGCTTTTCCCTCCGAGAGAAGCATTTAACGGTGAAGTTCCGTTTCTTCCCGATCAGCCCATAACAAGGGAGGACACAGTATATGCTTTGGTTATAGCCTTAAAGTATAATGACAAGGTTCCCGGAGCAGATCAGTCGGTGCTTAATATGTTCAAGGATCAAAACAGCATATCCGCGCTTATAAAGCCGTATATGGCGGTTGCGGTAAAGTACGGTCTTGTATCGGGCTATGATGACGGTACAATCGGTGCTCAGGATCCTTTGACAAGGGCAGAGTTTGCAACGCTGCTTTCAAGAGCCTCCACAATAGGCTTCGGAACCGGCGGCGGTCTTGCGGATGTTGCCGAGCCGGAGGTGACGGCAGAACCCACAGCAGAGCCAACAACAGCACCCACAACCAATCCGGAGCCTGTTAATAGCGCGCAAATAAGCGGACGTGTGGTTAATTCATCAAACGCACCCATGCAGGGAGTAAGCGTTAAGCTTTCGGACGGCGCAACCGCCGTTACGGACGAAAACGGTCAGTATACAGTATCTACCTCCCGGACAAGCGTTACAATAACCGCAAGCTATGAGGGCTATGTTGACGCGCAGATTACCATGCAGGTAACGCCGGGTATCGTTAATTATGCCGAAACAATAAAGCTTGTAACAGCGGCGCAGGGTACGGTATCGGGAAAGGTATATGACGCTCTTGTTCAAAACGGAACAATAGAGGGTGCTAAGATAAGCTTCAGAGCAAACGGAAATACCACAAGCGGAGATGTGGTAGCCGAAACGGTTTCGGGAGCTGACGGAAGCTTCTCGGTATCGCTGCCTACGGGAACTTACACCGCCGAGGGTAAAAAGGACGGCTACAGCACAGCGTATGTTACGGTTGTATCCCAGGAAAATGCGGCTCAGCAGGATATAACGCTTGTTCCGGTTATGGAGGGAACGGCATTTATTCTCACATGGGGAGAAACTCCGGCTGATATAGACTCGCATTTGACAGGTCCTTTAAGCGACGGTAACCGTTTCCATGTATTCTACAGAGCGATGAATGCTTCCGACGGCGGTACGGCTGCGGCAAATCTTGACCGTGACGATGTAACTTCATATGGCCCGGAAACCGTAACAATTTTAAACCAGATTGACGGTGTATACAGATATACGGTACATGATTATACAAACAGACATTCAAGCGACTGCAGTGAGCTGTCAAAATCCGGCGCAAAGGTTGTGGTATATGTTGACGGAGAGTATAAAAATACCTTTAATGTGCCGGTAAATCAGGGCGGAACGATATGGACGGTATTTGAACTAAACGGCAATACGATAACGCCGATAAACACAATGTCATACCAGTCGGATCCGACCGCGGTAGGCGCATCGGGAAGCACACACAGCGATGCGGCATTGATAAGTGAAACAACAAAAGAGGATAAGTAATTAAAAGACGCGATTATGATTTGTCGGGAGAATGCCCGGCTGCCCTCTCTGCTCGGACGTTATTCCGACAAAATATCCGTCTGCTGTCCCTGTCGGGACGGCAGACGGATTTTCTCTTATGCGTTTATATCGCATAGATTTTTCCGCAGGCGATTTTGGTGCCGGCGTTTCCTGACGGCTGGGTTGTGAAGTCATCGGGTTTGGCGTGTATAATGACGGTGCGGCCGATAATTTCCTTTACCGTGAAACGGTCGGTAAATACGGACATATACGCGTAGCCGTCATTTCCGAACAGCGGGGGCAGATCCCCGGCATGGTACGGATGGGGACAGCCGCCGGGATTGTAGTGCGTACCCGAATCTGCAAAGGGATCGTCTTTGTTCCCTGTGCAGGAGCTGCCGGAATGGATATGGAATGCAAATATAGGGTTTTTGCATTTTTCACCCTTTGGCAGTCCGTAAACCTCGGCGGTTACCAAAACCCCGTTTTTCAGCTGACGAAAGGTCACCAGACCATGCAGGGCAGGGTAGGCAGAGCTGCCCATAACCCGCACCGCAGCGTCCGGGTCATGTATTGTATTTCTGTTCATATAGCATTACCTCCGAGATATTATATGCACATGAGGGGGGAAATGCGCAGTGCAATGGGTTTTTATGGCGGCTTTGCCTGAAATATTCTCTTTACAAACCGCTGCCTTGGGTGTATAATTAAAAGTGCGTCATGACGATTGATAAATCAGAACGGAGGAAAGCTATGAAGAAAACAGCAATAATACTTACAGTCTGTGCGATGCTTCTTACATCGGCGTCCGCAGGCGCGGCTAAGAACGTAGAGGTGTATTTAAACGGCTCTCAGCTGTCATTTGAGCAGCCGCCCATAATAAGGGACGACAGAACCTTTGTTCCTTTAAGAAGCATATTTGAAAACTACGGAATGAGGGTTGAGTGGGACAGCGAAACCAACAGCATATACGCATATAACGGGGAAAATGAAATATCACTTTCCATAGGCAGCAGAGAAATGTGGGTAAACGGCGAATGTATAAAGCTGGATACCGCGCCGTTTATAAGTGAGGATCTGACCTTTGTTCCTCTGCGCGCAATAAGCGAGGCACTTAAGTGCGCGGTGGAATGGGACGGAATAAATGGAGCGGTTATTATAATAGGCAAGCCCTCCCAGAGCGCAAAGCCGACAGCTGCACCGACAACGGAGCCAACGGCAATACCCACAGCAGAGCCTACAACAGCGCCGACAGCTGTACCCACAGCGGAGCCTACAGTAGAGCCAACTGCTGTACCTACGGCAGAGCCCACCGCAGCACCTACACAGCAGCCCTCGACAGAGGCGGAGCTTGAGAGGGCGGTGTTTGATTTGGTAAATCAAGAACGCGCCAAAAACGGTCTTGACGCCTTAAAATGGGCGGAGGATCTGGCTGCCGTTGCAAGAGCGCACAGCGCCGATATGATAAACAGAGGCTTTTTCAGCCACACAAATCCGGACGGTCAGTCACCCTTTGACAGGCTGAAAAATGCCGGTATAAGCTACAAAAGCGCGGCGGAAAATATAGCCTACGGTCAGAGAAGCGCCGAAGCGGTTATGAACAGCTGGATGAACTCATCGGGTCACAGAGCCAATATCCTTAATAAAAATCTTAAGGAGATAGGCGTGGGAGCGGTGAAAAATTCCAACGGAACAATTTACTGGACACAGGTATTTGTGACAAGATAACCCGATCGGGCTGCTGCAGAAATTGCGGCGGCTCGATTTTTTTGGGAAAATAAGTGTGGGAAAGGTATTGACAAATACGGTTAGTTGTGTTAAACTGTAGTTAAAGAAAACTAACCGGAAAGGAAGTGTAAATATGCTTGCAACGGTAATTATATCACTTATACTTGCGGCAGTTATTGCGGCGATTGTATGCAGTATGGTAAAAAAGAAGAAGAACGGCGGGGGCTGCGGCTGCGGATGCAGCGGCTGCTCAATATCTGAGAGCTGCGCCAAAAAAGAGAAATAACAGCATTGATGCGGACGGGGAAAATCAGCTCTGTCCGTTTTTAATTCAGTAGAAAAGGTCAATAATACGATAGAAATGTTCATTTACAAACCGGGAGAGAATTTATATAATAAGAATATAAACTTTTTTGGGGAGGTAGAAAATGAATATACCGAGAAACGAATATCCGAGACCTCAGCTTGTCAGAGAGGATTGGATGAATTTAAACGGCGAATGGCAGTTTGAGATTGACAATTCAAAATGCGGAGAGGAGAAGAAGTTTTTTGAGCGTGACGCATTGGACGGGCGCATTATTGTTCCTTTCTGCCCGGAAAGCGAGCTGTCCGGCGTAAACAACAAGGATTTTATGGAATGTGTATGGTACAGAAAGGAATTTGAGGTACCTGCCGAGCAAAAGGATAAAAATATTTTGCTGCATTTCGGTGCGGTGGATTATCATGCAAAGGTTTATGTAAACGGTCAGGCTGTGGGAGAGCATAAGGGCGGATATGTTTCCTTTGGCTTTGATATTACACAGTACATAAAAGAAGGGAAAAACGTTATTGCGCTGTGTGCCTATGACGATGTAAGAGGACATAAGCAGCCGGGAGGAAAGCAGTGTTCAATGCTTCTTTCGCAGGGATGCAGCTACACGAGAACTACCGGAATATGGCAGACGGTATGGCTTGAATTTGTCGATAAATGCTATGTGGATAATGTGTATATAACAACAGATACAGACACTCCGGCGGCATATGTAAAGCTTAAGCTTGCGGGAGATTTTATGGGCGCACAGATAAAGGTCAGAGCGCTGTGGGACGGACAGGAAAGCGCAAGTGCGTCATGCAAAGCATATTCAAATATGCCGCAGCTTTGCCTTGCGCTTGGAGACAGACATCTGTGGGAGGTCGGAAAAGGCGGACTTTATGACCTGGAGATAAGTATTGAAAAGGACGGACGGACTGTTGACCTTGTAAAGAGCTATTTCGGTTTAAGAAGTGTGTGCCTTGACGGACGTGCCTTTAAAATAAACGGCAAGACGGTATTCGGAAGATGGGTTCTCGATCAGGGCTTTTATCCTGACGGAATATACACCGCTCCCAATGACGAGGCTTTAAAAAATGATATTCTCTATTCAATGCAGCTTGGCTTTAACGGAGCAAGACTGCACGAAAAGATTTTTGAACCGAGATTTCTCTATTGGGCAGATAAACTCGGATACATAGTTTGGGGTGAACACGCTAACTGGGGGCTGGATATAACGGATATGGGACAGATACAGTATTTTCTGCCCGAATGGCTTGAAGCACTCGACAGAGATATGTGTCACCCATCAATTATCGGATGGTGTCCTTTCAATGAAACATGGGATTTTGATGGCAGACAACAGTATGATGAGTTAATACGGCTTGTATATCTTGCAACAAAAGCGGTCGATCCTACAAGACCTGTAATAGATACCAGCGGCAATTTTCATGTTCAAACGGATATATTTGATGTACATGATTACGAACAGAATCCTGAAAGGTTCGCTTCTTACTATGAAAAAATTGTCGACGGCATTATAGAGGATCAAATCCAACGCAAACCGGAATGGAGTTACCGCCAGAGTTATAACGGTAAGAATCCTGTTTTTGTCAGTGAATACGGC
>JAQXZB010000031.1 GCA_029226975.1 Clostridiales bacterium
GATTTATTATGTTAAAGATTGTTACGTTTAATTTGCGTTGCTTATGGGACGGTGACGGCATTAACAGCTTTATGCACAGAGTAGGACTGATTTATGAGAAAATTAATTCCGAAAAACCGGATTTGATTGCATTTCAGGAGATGACAGACAAGCATCTGGCAGTCCTCGAAAGGCTTATGACAGAATATGAATTTATCGGCGGAGCGCGCAATGCCGATTATGGCGGCGAGGGTGTATACACAGCAATAAGAAAGGAGTCAATAAAGCTGATTGGTTTTGACTTCTTCTGGCTTAGCCCCACGCCGTATATTCCCGGTACACGATTTGAGGAACAGAGCCCATGCCCCAGGGTATGCGCAAGTCTTAAGATTTTTCACATCAAGTCGGGGAAAGCGTTCAGGTTTGTCAATACGCATCTTGATCATATTCCGAATGAAGCGGTACGTATTGTTGAAATAAAACAACTTATGGAGTATATCAATGACAAGAATGCGCAAGACGGGATGCCGACACTGCTTGTCGGTGATTTTAATGCGCTGCCCTCAGAACCTGCTGTTGGGCTTTGCACCGAATATATGAAGGATGTGACAAATAATATCAGTGTTACGTTCCATGATTTCGGAAGAGCAGAGATGAAAATTGATTATGTCTTTGTATCGGAAGAGCTGGAGAAGGCTGTTGTTCGTGCCGAAGCATGGAAGGATGAAAGAAACGGAATATATCTTTCCGATCATTATCCGATATGCGTTGAATTGGATATAAAAAAATAATCCTGTTGATCTTTGCTGGATATAAATTTGGGCTAAATACGTTGAAACGGTAATCTGAGGCTGAATGTTGTTAAAAATCTTTGAAAATTCGGTTGCTAATCCAGCCAACTTGTGGTATACCAAGTAATTAGTGGGGGCTATCGGCTCGCGCCGTTGCTTGATAAGTTCGATTTATGTCAATCAGCAATATTATAGTGTAAAAATGGGCACGCCCTCAAGGGCGTGCAGGGTAGATGCGGAATTTCAGGTCAAGGCGATTGTTCTCTGCCATTTGTTCGTTTGGGCGCGTGGGTAATCCATGCTTTGGCTTCCCACTCGAGCGGAATTTCAGGGGGATCTTTCTTGCTTACATATTCCCTTAAACTGCTTTGAAATTTTTTGTAGCTTTCGAAATCCCATTTGCTCCACGGAATTACTTTATCGGAATTGTAGCTTTTTTCTCTTTTGGCGTTGGGCTTCAACGGCAAATATACCTCTTTATTTTCCCATACAGCCTCAATGATAACACTGTCTGCCGGCACGTGCAGTTTGTTTTCGCAGTCTTTAAAGCTTTCGCCCAAAAGACCTAAAAGCCACATATATTTAATTGTCATATTAAGCCATTTTTGTGCTTGGCCGTAAGTAAAACTGTTTGGACTTAATGTGTCGCCTGAATTCATTTTGTTTATTATTCCTTCACATGAATCACAATGCCACTTGTCAAAATCCGCGTTAATATCTTTTTTGCTGACTTCGCCAGCGATATAGTCCTCTACCGATTCAATGAGATTTTTCTTTTCTGTGGCGTTAAGCTGCTTTGCGGACTGTGAGAATTTTACCGTGCGAGCCAAATCGCGATATGCTACGTGTGTGCATTTTTTAATAATAATATCGTATTTGTCGCGTTTTCCTATGTCACCGTATGAAAATCCAAAATAGCTATACATCAAAAACTCTTTAGCGAACCGATTTAATTCAAATCTCTCCATTTTTGCACTCTCCTTATTTTTTATATCCGACTTAACTTTATCTGCAATTTCTTGCCGATTTTACAATCTGTTGTCCAACTCTTCATCCTCATCATATACATTTGTAAAGTAATAATCGCATAAATTGTTGAATTCTTCTTCAAAATTATCAATGTATACGGTCGGAGAAGTTCCGCAATGAAACCCGTCATACTGCGGGAGCCTTATCCACCCATCATAAAACTTCATATTATCATAAAATTGGTTCGGATAAACGATACTTTGGCACAATCCCTTTACAAAGCATACGCAAGCGTCAAACTGTGAACACGCGGTTTCGTCCGGATAACAGTTTAACCGTGTTATCGGAGTCATAAGTCCGAGAAGCTCTGTATCTCGTAATGATATTCTTTCGTCGTCCGGCTCTGCGGAAGAAAAATAACGCCACGTTTGCGTAAACAAGGCTTTAAATTCTTCCAAATCAATTCTGTTGTCATAAAACAGATTTTCGTTAAACTCCTCCCAGTGCTCAATAAGTTCATTAAGAGTATCATTTCTGTTTGTATTCATACTTTATCAACTCCCGGTTATAAATATTGCATTTCATAAAAACGTATTCTGCTCCGCTATTGATAATTTTAGTATAGCATATGTGTCTAATTTTTTCAATAGTGAATTTTTTTACATGGCATAAAATATTCAATAAATTTGCATATTACAAAGTCAAAAATTGTCTTGACAATGGCCATAAAAAGTGGTATATTAATACATAGATACTATATTTGGAGGTAAAATTATGCTTGACATTTATTCACAAAACACCGCAAATTATCCGAGATTGAAAACAGATGCCATGTTCGATGATTTTGGACGTGAGTCCTCATTTGACGGGTTTGTTGACAGATATATACGATATATAGAGGATTTTCAGCTGCTCGATGAAGAATTGTGGGCAAGGTTTGTCCGGCAGTTTAATGAGGATGCTGACTTTGACGCCGGCTGGCGCGGAGAGTATTGGGGAAAAATGATGCGCGGGGCGGCGATGACTTACGCATACACAAAAAATCCAAAGCTTTATGATGTTATGGCAAAAACCGTAAATGACATGATCGAAAGCGCAGACGAGGACGGTAGAATAAGCAGCTACGGACGAGGGCATGAATTTGACGGCTGGGATATGTGGTCAAGGAAATATGTAATGCTCGGTATGCAGTACTTTATGGAGGTTTGCCAAGACAAATGCCTTAATGATAAAATCATAGAGAGCATGAAAAAGCAGGCTGATTACATAATCGCAAGGATTGGTGATGAAGAGGGCAAGCTGCCGATAACCTCTGCAACAAGGCATTGGCGAGGTCTTAATTCATCGTCAATTCTTGAGCCTATTGTGCGTCTTTATAATATCACGGGAGAAAAAAGATATTTTGACTTTGCGCAGTATATCGTTTCCTCGGGAGGAACTGATGTTGAAAACATCTTTGAATTGGCATATGAGAATAAATTTTGTCCCTATCAGTATCCTGTAACAAAGGCATATGAAATGACATCGTGCTTTGAGGGACTTTTGGAATTTTACCGTATTACCGGGATAGAAAAATACAAAACGGCACTTATTCATTATGCCGACCGAATACTTGAGAGCGATTTTACCGTTATAGGCTGTGCGGGCTGCACTCACGAGCTTTTTGACCATTCAACGGCAAGGCAGTCCAATACAACCAACGGGGAAATTATGCAGGAAACCTGCGTAACCGTAACACTGATGAAATTCTTCTGGCAAATGACTTTGCTTACGGGAAATTCGCGTTATGTTGACGCATTTGAAATTTCCATGTATAATGCATATTTCGGCTCAATTAACACCGAAAAGATTGTAAAGCGCGATGTCATAGACAACTACAGCACCGATTGCATTACAGAGGTAATGCCCTTTGACAGCTACAGTCCTCTTACTGCGGGAATAAGAGGTACGGGAATAGGCGGCTTTAAGGTGATGAGCGATAATCATTATTACGGCTGCTGTGCGTGTATAGGTTCTGCGGGTACGGGACTGATACCGAAAATGGCAATGCTTGCCGCAAATGATGGTTATGTACTTAATCTGTTCATCAACGGCACTGTAAAGATGAATACGGGAGACGGTGCGGAATTTAATATACAGACCGATTATCCCAAAACCGGCATTGTTAATATAACCGTCAATGCGGACGGGGAATTTACACTGTATATAAGAAATCCGCATTGGAGCGACAATACCCAAGTGACGGTCAACGGCAAAAATATTGAAGTATGTGACGGTTACATAAAAATAAGAAAGCATTGGGTAAACGGTGACCGCGTAGAGCTTAGTCTTGATATGCAAACAAAGGTTGTGTACCCGATTGAGTATGGGCATGAGATACTGATGAATAAGGTTATTTGGGGGCATAATTACATGGTGTCTACCTATGATGAGCAGGACCCTGAAGCATTAAAACATATTGCATTTACGAGAGGTCCCATTACACTTGCCCAGGACAGCAGAAACGGTTATAATGTTGATGAGCCTGTGGATATAAAGATAGGGGATAACGGCTGTGTTGACGTTGTTATACCAAAAGAGGATAAAGCGCAGTATCAGCATATTGCAGAGGTTGAAGTTCCGCTGACAAACGGAAAGTATATGACGCTTACTGATTATGCATCGGCAGGAAAGCTTTGGAGCGAACAAAGTAAAATAGCGGCATGGATAAAAGTGAGTCGGCGGTGAATACAAAGGACAAGCCTTCGGACTATATAAAATCCGAAGGCTTATTTTAGTGCGCATTGTTGGCGGATAAGACTTTTTTGAAAAATTTCATACGCATGAGCCGGAATTTAAGGGTATATTCAGGGAGAAAAGCTCACTCATTGAGACAATCATAGCGGCTGCATATTTTTTTGACATATTCTCTGGGGGTCATCTGCATTTTTCTTTTAAAGGAATAGCTGAAATATGACTGCGAGGAGAAACCGCATAAATAGGCAATTTCCGCCAATGTTTTATCGGTCGTTACAAGCAAATCGGCTGCTTTGGTTATACGTTGCTCCTCTACATATTCATGCAGCGTTTTCCCGGTAGCGGATTTAAAACAGTTATGAAAATAAACCGGACTGAAGGATACGTGGTTTGCTACCTTTTCCAGTGTGATATTTTCAGTGAGATTGGCTTTTATAAATGACAAGGCTTTTTCTATAATTATGTCATTGTTTTTCTTGGCTTTATATTGATAGGTTTGTTTTTTTGCTGCTTCATACAGTTTATAGACAAGCTTCAAAACAAGGCTGTTAAGCATTATTTTATCATTTTGCGGAGCTGTGCCGAAATACCGGCACAGCTCTTTGAATATATCATAATACTCTTTTGGGTCGGATACCTTAATGAAATCGGGGGCATTTATCAGTATATCATAAAGAATCCCTTCTTTTAAAATCATATGAATATAATAGCATTTAAAGGGAAGATGTGTATGGCGGGTCTGCCCCGGCTTTGCACATATGATAAGGGTTTCGTCAATATCCGCCTTTTCGGAATTTATGTATGATATTCCGCCTTTCTCAATAGGTAGTTCTATCTCAAACATGGTTGTTTTTCTGTTTTTTGTTACGGTTTTGTTCTTTATTACGGCTTTTGAATTATAAATGCCGGCGGCAATAATTTCCGGTAAAACAATATCCATGACAGTCACTCCTGAAAAATGATAAGATTTCTAATAAAAACAGTAAAATCATTGTATCTTTTTTATTGAATATATAATACACTATATTTATAAAAAAGTCAATGGAGGAAGGTGAATTTTTTTGAAAATAACATGGCTTGGACAGGCGGGACTGCTTTTTGAATATAATAATTTTACGGTTATGGCTGATCCGTATCTATCCGACAGCGTAAGAAACATAAACCCGAAAAACTACAGACGTGTTCCGGTTAAGGAGGATTTATTTGATATGAAGCCTGATGTTATGATTTTTACCCATAATCATCTTGACCACTACGATCCGGAAACAGTATGCAGATTTATCGGTGCAGACAGCGCGGTTACAGTGCTGGCACCGTTATCTGTCTGGGAAGAGGTGAGAAAAACAGGCGGCGATAATAATAATTATGTGCTGTTTAACCCGGGTACGTCATGGACGCAGAACGGCATTAAATTCAGTGCCGTTAAAGCCGAGCACAGTGACAGGGAGGCGATAGGCTTTATAATAGACGATGGGGAAGGGAAGCTTTACGTTACGGGGGATACGCTGTACAACGAAAGTATTTTCAGCGATATTCCCAATGATATTCATGCTTTGTTCCTGCCCGTAAACGGAGTGGGGAATAACATGAATATGGAAGATGCAAGGAGGTTTGGCGAAAGGATAAATCCGAAATTTGTAGTACCCATACATTTCGGAATGTTTGACAATCTTGATATGGATAAATTTGAATGTAAAAATAAGATTGTACCTAAAATATATGAGAGGATAGAGGTTTAAAGTTTGGAAAAAGATAAGCGGCACAGCTTACCGTCATTCGGAGCTTGAAGTACACAAAGTACGACTGCACTCCTCATAACGGCAATCTGCTTGCTTCTCTTTTCCCAAACGGGTTTTGTGAAAGGAGTTAATGGTCATAAAAATGAAGGTTACCGATATAAAGACATTTGTCGTGGACTGTTTTAGAACAAACTGGGTGTTTGTAAAGGTCTGTACGGACGAGGGAATAGACGGTGTGGGAGAGGCCACGCTTGAATACAAGGAAAAGGCGCTTATGGGAGCGATTGAGCATATAAGAGAATATCTTGTAGGAAAAAATCCTTTCGATATAGAAAAGCATTGGCATACCATATACCGCGATGCGTATTGGAGAGGTGGTGCGGTGCTTATGTCGGCACTGTCGGCAGTGGAAACAGCCTTGTGGGATATATTGGGCAAGAGCTTAAATGTTCCCGTATATCAGCTTTTGGGCGGCAGAGCAAACGATAAGGTGAGAATATATGTAAACGGTTGGTTTGCCGGGGCAAAAGAACCGGAGGAATTTGGCGAGAAAGCAAAAATTGCGGTTGAGCGGGGCGTAACTGCAATGAAATGGGATCCCTTCGGAAAAAATTATCTTGACATATCAAATAAAGAGCTTGATAAGGCTCTAAGATGCGTAGCGGCAGTGCGTGAAGCAGTGGGAAATGAAGTTGATTTGCTTATTGAGGCTCATGGCAGATTTAATATACCGACAGGCATTAAAATAGCAAAGGAGTTGGAGCAGTTTAAGCCCATGTTCCTTGAAGAGCCTGTTCCTCCGGATAATCTTGACGCGCTAAAGGCGGTAAAGGATAAATCGCCGGTTGCCATATCGGCAGGCGAAAGACTTTATACAAGATGGGATTATAAGCGTATGTTTGACATGATGGCTGCGGACTATGTACAGCCGGATATTTCCCATGCCGGAGGAATTATGGAATTAAAGAAAATTGCAGCCGAAGCGGAGTGCAGATATATCCCGTTTGCACCGCATAATCCGTCGGGACCGGTGGCAAATGCCGCAACACTGCAGCTTGCGGCCTGCTGTCCTAATTTCTGCATACTGGAGATTATGTATTCCGATGTGGAATGGAGAAAGGATGTAACAAATGAGAATTTGGAGTATAAGGACGGATATATTACAATTCCCGATAAGCCCGGCCTGGGTATTGAAATAAACGAAGAGGAATGTTTAAAGCATCCGTACCAGGTACATACCTTAAGACATTATACCGGAGCTTTAACGGATATAAGACCGGCAAAAACGGAATTTTACTTTTAAGGAGCTGACCCAAATGAATGAAATAAAAAAAACAGTATTGGTAACGGGCGCCTGCAAAAATACGGGAGTGGCAATCGTAGAGAAATTTGCGCAAAAGGGCAGAGATATAGTTTTTACCGGAAGAAACGAAAACGAGGTTCGAGGTGCTGAAAGGATATATAATGAAAAATTCCCGAATGTGAAAATTACGGGGTATACGATAAATTCTCTGACAGATGAAAATACGGTTGATGAACAAGCGGTATATGATATGTTTGAATATCTTGACAGGCATAATATATTTATCGAAACGGTTATATTAAATGCGGCGGATCAGGGCTTGGGAATAACGGCTTTTGAAAATCCGATTTCGGATTTTGTGCGTGTCATAAACACAAATATGGTTTGGAATTACTGTATTTCAACAGAAGCGGCAAAGAGGATGAAGGAAAAGGGCGGCGGCAATATCATTTTCATAAATTCAAATACCGCATACAGAGCAATTCCCGACAGAATAGCATATTCGGCGTCAAAGGGCGGACAGCTCGGAATGATGAGAGCCATGGCGCGTGATTTCGGGAAATATAATATACGGGTAAATGCCATACTGCCGGGTATGATAAAAACAGACCGCTGGGAGAAAAATCCTGAATTTTATAAAAATGTACCGTCGAAATATACGCCCTTGGGCGATGTTGCGGTAGGTGAAGATGTTGCCGATGCGGCATGGTATTTTGCGGCTCACGGGAGAAATACAACAGGTGCCGAATTGGTTGTTGACGGCGGAAATACAATTCAGCTTTATCCGATAATCCCGCCCCAAAATCAATAAAACAGTTTTTTGTCGGGAACAGCTGTTGAAAGTCGGCAACGTATCAGAAGGATAAAAAAACTTTAAAAATTCAGTTGCTAATCCCGCCAACTTGTGGTATACTTAAAGCAAGGAACTGCGGGAGGCGAGCGGATATGATTTTAAATAACGGCAAAAAGCGCATACCCATAGGCTATGAGGATTTTAAACAGCTTATGGACGGCGGATTTTATTATGTGGATAAATCGATGCTTATATACGAGCTACTCCATAACGGCGGGCAAAATAACCTTATAACAAGACCCCGGCGTTTTGGAAAAACCTTAAATTTCAGTATGCTCAAATACTTCTTTGACATAACCGAAAAGGAAAATGCTTATCTTTTTGACAGTTTAAAAATATCGGAGCATTACGATGAGCTTGCAATGTATCGAAATACGCACCCTGTCATAACATTGTCTTTAAAATGTGCAAAACAGGGAAGTTATGCGAGGGCTTTTTATAATATAAAATATGAAATTCGAGAACAGTTTAAAAAATACAGATATGTCTGGGAAAGTGACCGAGTTGATAAGGAAGACCGCGATAATGCCGAAGCAGTTATGAAATCGGATGCGGACGAGGAGGTTATAGGGAACTCAATAAAGCTACTATGCTCATGCTTAAAGCAATATTACGGAGTAAATACAATCATATTCATAGACGAATATGACGTACCCTTGGAGGACGCATATTCTTCGGGATATTATGATGAAATGGTGCGCTTTATCCGTTCTCTGTTCGAGTCCGCCCTAAAAACAAATCCGGCACTGGAATTTTCGGTTATAACCGGGTGTCTCAGAATATCAAAGGAAAGTATATTTACCGGTTTAAACAACCTCAAAACAAACACAATCCTGAGCGTGAAATATTCCGAGTTTTTCGGATTTGAGGAATACGAGGTATTGGATTTACTTAGATATTACGGCTTGGAGAATAAGTTTGAGGATATAAAGAGATGGTATGACGGGTATTTGTTTGGGAATACGGAAATATACAATCCATGGAGTATAATGTATTATGCGGACGATTTAATAAGCAATCCCGATGAATTTCCAAAGGCAAACTGGATAAACACAAGCTCGAATAATATCATAAGAACATTGGTGGAGCAGTCCGATGATGAAACAAAGGAAATAGTGGAACGGCTTATTCATGACGGAAGCGTTATAACGCACTTAAAAGAAACCGTAACCTACGGGGACTTAACGGACAGCAACGAAAATATCTGGAGCTTTTTGTTCTTTACGGGTTATTTGAAGGTACAGGAAGTAGTGCAAACCGGCGAAGAAACAGGGGATACGGCACTGTATTCTCTTGTGATACCAAACCTTGAAATTAAAAGCTGTTATAAGGATATAATTATGCAGTATTTTAACAAATACAAGCGAGAAATAAACAAGGACGAATTATATAAAGCACTTTTAAGTCGTGATGCGGCGGGCTTTGCCGCGCCCATAACAAAGCTTTTAAAGTCAAGCATAAGCTTTTACGATAACACCGAAGCCTTTTATCATGGGCTTGTGTCGGGGCTTTTGGCGGGGAATATATACTATGAAATAAAATCAAACCGCGAAACGGGTGACGGAAGAAGCGATTTATCTTTATACCAGCGCGACAGCGCTCAAAATGCGATAATTATTGAATTTAAGGTCTGCTGCGATAATGAAAATGCCGATGAAGCGGCCAAAAGAGCCTTAAAGCAGATTAACGATATGGACTATGACGCGGAGGCAAAAAGCCGCGGATACAGAAATATCATAAAATACGGCGTTGCTTTTAACAATAAGGTATGCTTTGCGGTAACTGAATAAAGAAAAGCATGATATGCAACAGAATCGAAAAACATGATGGTAAAGAAAGTGGAGGTGTTAGAGATGCTTATGAATGTTCCGTTCCATATGATGACATATCAGCATCCAAACTTGATTCAGTTCGAGCATTCGCATGCGTTTTTTGAGCTTGGATATTTACGGGAGGGGAGCATTGTTCATTCCTTCGCGGACAAAAGCGTATTAGCTAAAAAAGGCGATTATTTTATCATAGATATTGGTGATATTCACAGCTATAAGTCATTAAAAAGTGATGACTTGTTGGTGATGCAGAATTGTTTGTTTTTGCCGTCTGTGATAGACAATTCCATGAGGAGCTGTGAAAGCTTTAGGGAAATGATTTCATCGCATCCCTTAAATATAGCGTGGGATTTGTTAGAGCAGAATCCAACATCCACAATTTTTCATGATGAAACAGGCGAGATTGGTATGATGCTGGATATACTTAGCAGAGAAACTAATGGAAAGGACTGTCATCCGCAGGTTTTAAAGGGATTGATTTCAACGATTTTGGTTATAACAATGCAAAAAATTATGAAGGTCAATTCCAACAGCTCCAGCGATATTATAAATACAATTTTGAAATATGCGTCCGAGCATTATTTTGAAGATAATATTCTGACATCCTTGTCCCGGGAAATTCACTATTCCCTGCCGTATTTAAGCAGTTTTTTTAAGAAAAAAACCGGACGCTCATTTAAAGAGCATATACAAAAGCTGCGCATTGAAGAGGCGTGTCGGCTTTTAATCAGCAGTAACTATAAAATCTGCGATATCAGCGGTCTTGTAGGCTATAAAAGTGAAACGCAGTTTCACAAGACATTTATGGAATTTACCGGAACGACGCCGAAAAAATATCGTACGGAGAAACGGAATGAAGGGCTTTTTTGAAAGGCTGCATTGATTCACTTTCCGCTGCACTCTGTCGGTCAAGCTATCGGGTGTGTTTTGTGTCAGGCTACCCGCGTTGCTTCTTGTTTAAATGATTGATAAGATTTTAACGGGTTAATTTCGCGTCCGTCAAACAATTCCTTTCAAAAAAAACGCCTATGACGTTTTTTGGCAGTTTGTGAATTCAAAAATAGAAATTGGATAAAATGTAAAGCATTATTTTGAAAGATAATGCTTTTTTATTGACCATTTACAAAGTTTTTTATAAGTGAAGCCTGCGTTGCTTGTTTTTATATCTTAATTCAAATCTCCTATGGTTAAAAATGGAAGCGGAGCCATAAATTGTTAATCTTCATTAAAAACATTAAGTGAGTGAGTATAAAATCAGTAAATGAGAGTGTGTTTTTTTGATTTTTTTCTTGTTATAATTATGTCATCATATTAATTATATGCAGTGATTGGCGTGTAACGCGATCATGTCGGTAAGGAGAAGTGTATGGTGAAGGTGAGCAAAAGCTTTATTCCGGAGATGGCAGTAAAGTGTTATGATTATTTTTGTACTTGGCAGTCACAAGCTGACGATGCGAAAAAAAAGTACGGTGACGTCAGAGATATGAGAAATAGCATAAACAGCGAGTTTTTGTTTTCAGAGGATGGAATTTTAAAGAATTATTTCAAGGACAACCGCGAAAATATCATTGTTGTTTTAGATGATGGATGGGATGTTCCGTACGATGCATCGAATTATGATTTTACGGATTGTTCGGCGTTTGGTTCGTTGGAACTGAACGAAGACAGATTTCCGCAGTTTGCGGGAGAGCCGAGAGAACGACTGAAAAAGCTGTGCGACTGCATCAAGGGCATGGGATATGGCGGAGTCGGCATTTGGGTATGCGCAAATGCAGTGGGAGAAAAAGAGGGAAATTACTTATCAGAAGCAAAAATGCGGGAATACTGGAAAGAACGTGCCAAATGGTGCGACTATGCCGGAGTTGAATATTGGAAAGTGGATTGGGGAATATATGAGCATGATATTGCATTTAGAAAAATGCTGACTGAAACAGTACACGAATATGCCCCTAATCTAAAGATTGAACATTCCGTCCCGCAAGATGCATGGCATTTCGGAACAGAAAACGAAACGATTATGGATGAATATGAGGGCGTTCTTCCGATTTCGGACTACTTTCGTACATATGATGTTTTGTCAAAGCTGGAAACGGCGGTGACACTGTATCGGATAACAGAATGTGTTCATGCGATTGAAAGCGCAAACGCAAACGAGTGTATATTAAATGTGGAGGATGAGCTTGAAATTGCGGCTGCGCTGGGGTGCAGTGCGGGAATTATGCGCCATCCCAAATGGATGCCCGAACGGGATAACAAGATACGGGCGGTTTTGAACTGGCACAAGATTGCGCCGCCGTTTCCGCTGGGGGCAACGCCGATTAAGCTGTCGAAACAAACGCTTACAGATACATATTCGTTTGAGGGCTTGCGGGAAGGTCATTGGCTGTATGAGATTGCAAACGGAAAAACGGCGGAGGTTGTATGTCCTGCAATTATAGCAAGAAATACCGAACTGCCGGTTGTGACATCAAAAGGAGAAGCACCGTTTGTCGTGTGCTCGCTAAATCCGTGTAGCGGAGCTTATACTATTGGATTTTTGAAAAGAACCTTTGGCGGGGCAGAAAGTCGAGAGCTTTTATGCGACGCGGAGATTCAATTGAGGGATTTTAAGGCGCCGATAGGCGTATTCGGCAGATTTTCAAAGATCACTGTGCGGTTTGATGAAAGCATAAGGGGCGCAAGGCTTTATATGCAAAAACTTGACACAGAGGAGACCTTTGATATTACACATTGTGTAAATGATGTCGGAAACAGCTTTACTATAAATTGGGATGAGCTTGTTGATAACGGGATTTTAATGGAAGCAAACGGAATTTTGCTTCAATTAGAGACCGAATAAAATTTTTAATAAAGGAGCGAGGAAAAATGATAAAATAGGAAAAACGATGTAAGAAGAAAATGAAAAAGAAAAAATTATTAAAAAGGAGAGGAAAAATGATGAAAAACAGTAGAAGAACATTCAAACAGTGGTCGGCGGCATTTCTTACCTTGTGTATGCTGGCTGCAGCAGTGCCGGTGGGTGCAACAGGGACAGAGTATATCTCACCGCAACCGGATACAGGCGTGCCTGAAGGGTCGGTAGATACAACACCGGCAACATATAAATTTACGGTTGACGGCAAGGGCTTTGTACTGCTTGATAACGATGAATCGACTTATTATGTGACAACCACGGATGCCTATGGCGATATGGAGACGATTTCAGATAGTAATATGGATGGATTTGAAAATCCCACAGGCAAACAGATTAACTATGACGCATATAAATCCGATACGTTTTTAAACGGAGCATTTTTAACAAGCGGAAATAACTTCACTTCATCGGGCAATGACGCAACTACCTATTATAAATTGCCGCAGGGAATTATTGACAACATTGACACAACTCATGTGTGGAAGAGATTTGTTAACGATTATAGATCCGGTAATGGAATGCAAAGCAAATACACTACGGGTGCTTCGCTGCTTTCATGGACGGACTTTACCACATATGCCGGAAAGCTTGGTGTGAGAGATGTGTTCAACGATCCCAATGTTGCATCGACTGCCGGTAAATACTATTACCTTCGTGATTCAAACGCTTGGGGCGGCGACTCAGCTGTACTGATGTTTGGTGACTACAAAGACGAGACAAAAGACCTTGTAAACGCCACTGTATACGGCAATCAATGGGTAATGAAGTACGGACTTTTAAGACCGGCATTTTACTTGAAAAAAGACTTCTTTAAGACAACAAAAGTTGATTTGAGCACAGCCGGCGAAACCGTCAGAATGGCTATACTCAATGCCTGCACAGAAACAGAGTTATCCAAGCTTTACACTGAGGAGGAGCGTAGTACATACTTTGGGTCTAAAAGCCCCATCAAGGTCACAACTGCTGTGCGCAGCGGAGCAGAGCTTGCTGATGTGAAGCTGCTTGATACCCTGACTGCAAGCGTGAGCGAGGGTGAGGCGACTGAATATAAATGGCAGACAAGGACCAATGAAAGTGATAAGTGGACCGAAATTGACGGTGCCACATCAAATGAGTACATTGTAAGTGCGGCACAGGCGGGCAAGCAGGTTAGCTGTGCGGCAAAGGTGGACGGCGTGTGGATTTACGGCGAAGCGGTACAAATTCCGATGTATGAAGCTGTTGAAACGGGTGACGGCACCGCTGTGCCCGCGGGGACGATTGATACAACGGCAGCTTCGGATAAATTCACAGTTGACGGCAAGGAGTTTGTACTGCTTGATACCTTTGATAACGACGAGTCGACCTATTATGTGACAACTACGGACGCTTACGGCGATATGCAGCTCAAAACAGATGGCAAATGGTGGACTCTTTCGGGCAAGGAAATTAACTATGACGCATATAGTGTCACCGGCTTTTTAAACGTAGACTTTTTAACAAACGGAAACAACTTCACTGAACTTGGAAACGACACAACAACCTATTACAAGCTGCCGCAGGGTATTATTGATAACATAAACCAAAACCATGTATGGTGGAGATTTGTCAATGAAACCAAAAAGGGAGAAGGCGTTAAGAGCACATATCAGGCAGGAGTTTCATTCCTTTCATGGACGGACTTTACCACATATGCCGGTAAGCTTGGCGTCAAAGACGGATGCTTTAATTCAAGTGTTGCAAATGCCGATACATACTTCCTCAGAGATACAAACAACTGGAGGGGCGATAATGCTTTGGCACTGTTTTGTACCACAGATAATCAATGTAAACATTGGGGGCAATATGTAAGGCAGTACGGACTTGTGAGACCGGCATTCTACTTAAAGAAGGACTTCTTTAAGAATACAAAGCTTGATTTAAATGCAACGGGCGAAAATGTTTTGGCGGTTATGAGAGACAATTATTACATCGAGGATTTGCTCCATCTGTATTCTATGCAGGAGCTTTGCGAAAAGGGCTTTGACACACGCAATTACGCAATGAAGGCAAGCCTGACATATTCCGACGCGGAAAATAATCCTCTTGATAGCTTAAACAATGCGGCTAAGGTAAATGCGGCGGTTACAATCGAGAACGGAACGTCGGAGGAAAAGAGCGCTATTTTGATTTTCAGAGCGGTAGATTCCAAAAACGGGCTTTATGTTTCCACAAAGTCGGTTACAGTTGCGGCAAATGGAGAAACACCCGAGGAAATATCACTTGACGGACTCGAAAACATGACTGACGGGTGTCAGGTAAATGTATTTCTGTGGGAAAGCTTTGATACATTGAAACCTATGACGCAAAGTCTGACATATGGTCAAAGCAGCAGTGCGGAATAAGATTTAAAATTATTTGTGCGGATAGTCGTTTAAAACTCGGCTATCCGCATCTAAAAAAAGATTCACATACAGAGCAATCTATGACATTGGGTATGGAGTATTAAAGATGACAGAGAGCTATAAGGCTTATGAAAAAGGAGTACGAAAAAATGGTAAAAAGAAGTGTTGGTACGGTTAAACGATTGTCGGCGGTATTTCTTACCTTGTGTATGCTGACTGCAGCAGTGCCGGCGGGCGCAACAGGGACAGAGTATATACCTACGGGTAATGAACTTGATTCGCCCGGCGAAACAGTGGATACGACGCCCGCCGCAGATAAATTTACGATAGACGGCAGGGGCTTTGTACTGCTTGATACATTTGATAACGATGAATCGGCTTATTATGTAACAACGACGGATGCCTATGGCGATATGGAGACGATTTCAGATGGTACTGAGGGTGGATTTGAAAATCCCGCAGGGAAGCAGATTGACTATGATGCATACAAATCTGATGCGTTTTTAAACGGAGACTTTTTAACAAAGGGAAATAACTTCACTTCGCTTGGCAATGATACAACGACATATTATAAACTGCCGCAGGGGATTATTGATAACATTGACAACAATCATGTGTGGAAGAGATTTGTTAACGATTATCGATCCGGTACGGGAGTGAAGGGAGAATACACGACGGGTGTTTCATTGCTTTCTTGGACGGACTTTACCACATATGCCGGTAAACTTGGCGCCGTAGACGGATTTTTGAATTCCAATGCATCAAACGCCGATGTGTACTTTCTTCGCGATACGAACAACTGGGGCGGCGATTCTGCTTTGGCAATGTTTTGTACCGCAGATAAAAAATGCAAACATTGGGGGCAGTATGTAAGGAAGTACGGATTTTTAAGACCGGCGTTTTACTTGAAAAAGGACTTCTTTAAGACAACAAAAATCAATCTTGCGACTATGGGTAAAAATGTCAAAGAAGCTATCCGTACAGCCTGCACAGACGATGAACTGATTGAGCTTTACGGCGTACGGGACTGTAAGACTTACTTCGGAATGGATATTGATATTGCCTACATTGAGCTTTCGCTCAGAAACGGCAAGGACATAGGAGATGCAAATATTCTGGATACGGTTATCGCGACAGCGGAAAACGCAGTTGTGGATGAGTTTTGCTGGGAAATCAGCGATGACGATGGGAGCAATTGGTATAAGGCTGAGGACGAAACAGGAAACAGCATTATTTTAACGGCAGAATATGCCGGTAAGCTGCTCCGCTGCAGAGCAGAATCAGACGGCGAGGAGATTAGCAGTGCAATCCTGAAAGTACCCAATCCTGAAATTGCGCAGACCCAAAGCGCCAATCTTGATGGCTTCATGGAGGAAACGCCCGATAAGTACCGGTTCACGATAGACGGCAGGGGCTTTGTGCTGCTTGATACCTTTGATAACGACAAATCGACCTATTATGTGACGACAACGGAAGCCTACGGTGATATGCAGACCCTGGCGGTAGAGAGCGGAGATTTTGAAGTTCCCACAGGGAAGCAGATTAACTATGACGCATACAAATCCGATGCATTTTTAAACGGAAGCTTTTTAACAAACGGAAACAACTTTTCTGTACTAAGCGATGACACTAAAACCTATTACAAGCTGCCGCAGGGAATTATTGATCACATAAACAAAGACCATGTATGGTGGAGATTTGCCAATGCTGCCATGCAGAGCGAAAAAGGCGTTTTGCCTACATACAAAACAGGTGTTTCACTGCTCTCTTGGACAGATTTTATGACGTATGCGGGTAAACTTGGTGTGACGGAAGTATTTGACGATGCCAATGTAAAATTTGACAATATCGAGAAGGCGTATTATCTCCGCGATACAAACAACTGGGGCGGCGATTCCGCATTAGCGGTTCTTTGTGCCGGGAGTAATGCGGTGGGCTGTACATTTGTAGGTGTAGGCGCTCAGAAAGCAGGACTTTTGAGACCGGCATTTTATTTGGACAAGGATTTCTTTAAGACCGTAAAAATCGACCTTTCCCAAACAGGTGAAACGATTTTGGATATGATGCGCGAAAGCTATTGTGTTGAGGACTTGACCGAACTGTATTCGGAAGAGGAATTAACCGAAAAGGGATTTTTGCACAGATATTCCATGCGGGCGTCTTACACGCAGTGCAACGATAGCAAAGAGCTTACATCTCTTGCCGGTGTGTCAAGCCTTCAGGCAAATGTTACAATCAGAAACCGCAGCAACAGTGAAACGAATGCATTACTTTTACTGGCGGTGTACAAAGAAAACGGCAATATGATAGGAATTGCAAAGAAAGAGGTTAGATTAGAGGCGCAGAGCGATACGGAAAGCAGTGTGGCTATAGAGTCTCTTCCGGAAGGAGTTACAGATAAATATAAGGTGAGTGTAATGCTATGGGACAACGTGCATGAAATGTACTCGTTTACCGGCAACAAACTTACATTTGATAATAAGGGCAGATAAACAGTAATGTTTTATGTACAATGGAACGGCGTAAAGCCAAAGGAGGAAACTTGATGAAACGTTATTTCCTTGCTGTTATAACAGCGTTTGCACTGATATGTAATGTTGTTCTTGCAGATGGAATACCTATGCAAGCGGTTGGATATAGTTTGGAATCGGACACTGCTGTCGGTGAATCAATTTATGAAACCGAGCTTAGTTTAGACGGTTATGCAATGGGTACGAGGGTAACATATACCGTATCGGATGGCACGGAGAGTGTAAACGCTGATGTTACAATCAGAAGCGAAAATTCAGAGGAAAAGAATGCTGTGCTGATTTTTAAGGCGTTAAATTCAAATGGTAGGTTTTATTTGACGACAACGCCGGTTAAAATAGGGGCAAATGGAGAAACATCTGCGGAAATTTCCCTGAACGGACTCGAAAATGCGGCTGATGGATACCGGTGGAGTCTGTACCTATGGGATGCTTTCGATACATTAAAACCATTGACAAAAAGCCTGACAATTCTTCAAAACAGCGATGCGATGGTTGATGTGTCTGTTTCTGTGCGCAGAGGGGCAGCGCTTTCGGAGGTTAAATTGCTTGATACCTTGGTTGCGGGTGTGAACACAAATATGCAAGCAGCTTACCTGTGGCAGATCAGCCATGACGATGGAGCAAGCTGGACGGACATCGAGGGTGAAACCTCGGCGGCGCATATCGTAAGTGCGGCTGAAGCGGGTGCGAAGGTACGCTGTGCGGTCACAGAGGACGGATATATGTATGCGGCAAGCACCGCGGTACAAATTCCGAATTATGAAGTTAATGCGACGGGTGACGGGATTGCCGCACCTGTTGGTACGGTGGATACAACGCCCGATGCGGATAAATTTACGGTTGACGGCAGAGGATTTGTACTGCTTGATACATTTGATAACGATGAATCGGCTTATTATGTGACGACAACGGATGCCTATGGTGACTTAAATGTACTTACAACCGGTGATTTTGAAAATCCCACAGGAAAGCAGATTAACTATGATTCATACAAATCCGATGCGTTCTTAAACGGAGAATTTTTAACAAACGGAAATAACTTCACTTCGCTTGGCAATGACACAACAACCTATTATAAACTGCCGCAGGTGATTATTGATAACATTAACAAAAATCATGTGTGGAAAAGATTTGTTAACGATACTCGATTCGGTGCAGGAGTGCTGAGAGAATACAAAACGGGTGTTTCATTGCTTTCGTGGACGGATTTTACAACATATGCCGGTAAACTCGGCGTGATGGATGTATTTAATGACGTCAATACGAAAGAAGCCAATGTATACTTTCTCCGCGATACAAATAATTGGGGCGACGATAATGCTTTAGCGCTTTTCGGCGCAGAGAAGTATGAAAAAAAGTGTGTGCATAAGGGCTGGTATGTTGAGGAGTACGGGCTTTTGCGACCGGCATTTTATCTGAAAAAGGACTTCTTTAAGAGTACAAAGCTTGATTTAAATGCAGCGGGCGAAAATGTCAGGGCAGCTATACGCAATGCCTGCACAGATGAAGATTTATTCAGGCTTTACAATTCGGAGGAGTGTAAGAAATACTTTAACATTGAAAACCCAATCAAAGTCACAACAGCTGTGCGCAGCGGGGCAGAGCTTGCTGATGTGAAGCTGCTTGACACCTTGACTGCAAGCGTGAGCGACGGTGAGGCGACCGAATATAAATGGCAGATGCGGATGAGTGAAGGCGACAACTGGACTGACATCGAGGGTGCGACATCAAATGAGTATATTGTAAGCGCGGCGCAGGCAGGTGCGCAGGTGAGCTGTGTGGCAAAGGTGAATGACGGGTGGATTTACAGCGAAGCTGTACAAATTCCAATGTATGAAGCTAATGCAACGGGTGCTGACGCTGCTGCACCCGAGGAAACGGTTGATACAACGGCCGGCGCAGATAAATTCACAGTTGACGGCAAGGGGTTTATACTGCTTGACATCTTTGATAACGATGCGTCAACTTATTATGTGACAACGACGGACGCTTACGGTGATATGCAGCTGAAAACAGATGGCGAATGGTGGACGCTTTCGGGCAAGGAAATTAACTATGACGCATATAATTCCATTGCGTTTTTAAACGGAGACTTTTTAACAGAGGGAAATAACTTTACTTCGCTTGGCAATGACACAAAAACCTATTATAAGCTGCCGCAGGGAATTATTGATAACATAAACCAAAACCATGTGTGGTGGAGATTTGTCAATGACTACAGAAAACAAGAAGGTGCTAAGAGTACATACCGGGCAGGAATTTCATTCCTTTCGTGGACAGACTTTACTACATATGCCGGTAAACTTGGCGTCAAAGACGGATTTTTGAATTCCGGTGCGGCGAATGCCGATGTGTATTTTCTCCGCGATACGAACAACTGGGGCGGTGATACTTCTTTAGCACTGTTTTGTACCGCAGATAAACAATGTAAACATTGGGGGCAATATGTAAGGCAGTACGGACTTTTAAGACCGGCGTTTTATTTGAAAAGGGACTTCTTTAAGACGACAAAAATCGACCTTGCGACTATGGGCGAAAATGTTAGAACAGCTATTCGTGAGGTTTGTACCGACGAGGACTTGAAAAAACTTTACACTGAGGAAGAGTGCGAGGACTATTTCGGGATTGTGCGCCCGTTAAGCGTCAAAACAACGGTACGCAGCGGAATGCCCCTTGAAGATGTCGAGCTTCTCGACACCTTAACGGCAAGTGTGAACAAAAATGTGGCGGCAGATTACCGGTGGCAGGTTAGCCGTAACAACGGAGCAAGCTGGGCGGACATTGTCGACGAAACTTCGACGGAGTACATTGTCAGTGCTGAGGAAGCCGGTGCGCTGGTGCGCTGTACGGCAACGGTAGCCGGGAATGCAGTCAGCGGAGAAGCGGTACAGATTCCAAATCCCGCTATCAAGACGCCGGAACCTGTTAATCTCGATGCTTTTGCGGAAAAAACACCGGATAAGTTTCGTTTTACGGTTGAAGGTAAGGATTTTGTGCTGCTTGATACCTTTGATAATGACGAGTCAGCCTACTATGTGACAACTGTGGATGCCTACGGCGATATGCAAACAATTACAAACGGAGCAATTCCTGTGGGGAAGAAGATTAACTACGATGCATATAAATCCGACGAATTTTTAAACGGTGATTTTTTGACAAAGGGAAATAATTTCACTTCGCTTGGCAATGATACAACAACCTATTACAAGCTGCCGCAGGGAATTATTGATAACATAAACAAAAATCATGTGTGGTGGAGATTTGTCAATGATTACAGGAAGCAAAATGGTGTGCAAAGCACATACAAAACGGGTGTTTCGTTGCTTTCATGGACAGATTTTTCGGCATATGCAGAGAGAATCGGACAGTTGGATGTATTTAACGATGCTAATGTTAAAAACGCCGAGGTGCTGTTCCTTCGAGATACAAACAATTGGGGAGGCAATAGTGCTGTAACGGTATTCGGAACGGGAAAGTATGAGAACAAATGTATATATGTTGAAAATCAGTCCGAAAACCCCTTTGGTCTTTTGCGCCCGGCATTTTACCTAAAGAAGGATTTCTTTCAGACCGTAAAACTTGACCTTTCTCAAACCGGCGAAAGCGTTTTGGACGTTATGCGCGGAAGATATTGTATAGAAGATCTGATAGGTATTTATACGGAGCAGGAGCTGACAGAAAACGGATTTAGACGAAAGGGAGAAACCGACGGCAATACATTGGAAATAGAATCAATTGCCGTAGGAAATGTTTTCACCGATGCGGAGGATGCCAAAATAAGAATACATTCCTCGTCACCTGCCGTTTGTTATCGTATTACGGATTATAACGGCGCGCTTGTAAAATCCGGTACCGCAAATACGGTATATGATTTTGCGGAATTGAATTTCAACAGTCTTGATGTGGGATATTATGAGCTTTCCGTTCAAAACGGCGATACCTTTAATGACAGTGCCGAGAAAAAAATTACATCCCTTGCGATTATTCCGGAATATGATTTTTCGGAGGTGATGAATTCACCCTTTGGAATCAATACGCATTTTGAATTGAATTGGCTCGGATGGGATATAAAAACGATTTCACTTCTTAAAAAAGCCGGTGTAAAAAGCGTGCGTGACGGATATGAATGGAACAGCATGGAATCTGAGGTCAAGGGAGAATACAAGAACTATAATTTCTTTCCGTATGAGCAAGCAAGACTGCGACAGGCAGGTATTGACTACCTTTATGTAGCGGGCTCGCATAACAAGTTCTATGATAACGGGGCTTCACCGTATACCGACGAGGGAATACAGGGGCTTGCGAATTACGCGAAGAAGGCGACCGAATTATACAATTATCACTACGGCGATTATAAGCTGAAATATATGGAAATGTACAATGAATGGTACACTTCCGCCGGAGATAAGGGAGATGGTCCTGCGGACTCGTCACCCGAGAATTATATTAAAGTGTTTCAAAAGATGTATGAAACCGTTAAGACGGCATACCCGAATATGACCATGTTTTTGAATATTTATCCGCAGGAAACAAATTCCGAAGGGTTATTGAAACTTGGGGGATTGAATTACTGCGATGGATATGCAATTCATCACTATAATTATTCGCTTAATAACGAAGACCCGGAAAATCCCGAATGCGGCCTGGGTTCGGCGATAGACAAAACGCAGGATATGATTGCAAAATATAATACCAATAATAAGGAAATGAAATTCTGGCTCAGTGAGTTTGGCTGGCCTACGGTATCGGCACCCGACTGGGGAGTTCTGATTACAGACAAGGAACAGGCAGAGTATCTTGTAAGAGGTTTTGCGGTTGCTTTGTCCAAGGGCATGGAGCGAGTATATTGGTATAATTTTATGAACAACCGAGATCCAGAGCATATGTATGAGGATGATTGTGAGAAGCACAAGAAAAACGGCGATTTTAATTATGGGTTGATTAGGAATGGACTTGACCAAACATACGGAGCGCATGCGCCCAAGAGAAGCTATGTTGCTTATGCGAATATTACCAGAGAACTTGCAAACAAGAGGTTTGTAAATTTGGATAAGGCAGACGATGGAACAGGCGCGGCGTATTATTATCATTTTGAAGGCGCCGGCGGCAAGACCACGATTGCATATTATGCTGTGCTTGACGGAAGCGAGGAGAAACCTTCGAAGAACATTACCATTACAGCAAACGAAAGCGTAGTGGTGAAAAACATCGAGGGGAAAACTTTGAAAATCGCATCGGCGGGAGAGGATATTACATTAGCATTATCTTCAGCACCTATCTATATTGAGGGTGGATACACAGTGAAACAATAAGAGTAAAGTTAAGGAGGAAACTTGATGAAACGGTATTTAATTGCTGTTGTGACAGTGTTCGTGTTAATATTAAACATTGGTTTTGCAGCAGAAGCATCTGTGCAAACGGTAAAATACGACACAGAAAATGAAATTCTGACTGTTAAAGGCAGTGCAGATTCAAAAATGCAGTCAATATCTTTAGAGGTGCTAAAGGGCGGAGTGACTGCCGGACAGTTTGATTTTGCCGACGCTGAAGAACGATTCAATATGCTTGTGCATGCAGATGAAACGCTGAGCGCAGATGATGGAAGCTGGCAATTCAGCTTTGGATTTCCGGCAGACTCCAAACGGCACGTCATCCGCGTTCGGACGGGAATAAACGGGGAAATTGAACAGCGCAGTATTGTTGCGGCAACGAACAGTGAGTTTGAAACTGCAATGGAGATGATGAACAGCGCCGGCTCTAATGATATTTCGGATGTACTGAAAAAATGTGCGGGAATTCTTGGCTTGGATTGTGATACACTTGAAATGCTGCCTGATAAAAATTGCGATGCAATGGCACTGAGAATATTAAACGAACGTGATAAACAGCAAAACAAGGTATTTGCCGGATATGAGCAGCTTGAAGCGGTATTCAATGAGAACCTTGCTGTTGAATGTGTGAACGTTGCCGACGGGAGTAATATTGCGGCAGTATTGGAAAAATACAAAGAATACTTTACATATAAAAACGGAAAATCGTATCAGATTTTTGAGGGTTTAAGTGCAGACAGTCAAAAAAATGTTTATACAAATCTCGCAAAAGCAGATTACGGCAGTCCGGCGGCAGTTGATACAGCGTTCGGATTGGAAACGGTACGGGTCAGACTTGCGGCGCTTCGCGGGTATGATGAATTGTATGATGTTCTTCCGCAATGCGCAGATGCTTTAGAGGCGAATATTTCAAAATATACGGCGCTTTCAAAGGAAAATCAGCTGAAGGCTTGCTCCGAAATCATAACAAACCTGTTAGGAAAAGATGTTACAAAGGAATCTTTGGAAACAATCGTAAGCAGTGCCGCTGAGAAATACAGCTCTAACGGAACAACGGGCGGCGGCTCCGGTGGCGGCGGCGGAAACGGCGGAGGAACAGTGTCGACGGGCACAACATCTCAAACTCCGAATATTGATGTTGCAGCGCCAAATAAGCCGTATGGCAGTTCTTCGCTATTCAATGACATTGGAAGTGTTTCGTGGGCACAAGACAGCATCGAGGAATTGGCAAGACGCGGCGTTATCAACGGAAAGGCGGATAAAATCTTTGCGCCGAACGATACGGTAACGAGGGAAGAATTTGTGAAGATGGTTGTGCTGGCGCTAAATATTACGGCAGAGGACACAAGCTGTGATTTTACTGACGTAATAGATGATGCTTGGTACAAAGAGTATGTCGGCAGGGCTGTGGGAAGCGGTCTTGTGAACGGTCATGGAGACGGAACTTTTGGCGTGGGCGAGAATATAACAAGGCAGGACATCGCAGTTATTTTGTGGAACGGTATTAAGAGTAAAGTAGGAAACGGAAGTGCGGCTGCTTTTATTGACAACGATGATGTTTCAGACTATGCAAAAGAGGCGGTAAATGCGATGCGGTATTTAAATATCATTGACGGATATGAAGATAATACATTTCGACCAAGCAACGCCGCGACGCGGGCAGAGGCGGCAAAACTTCTGTACAAAGCTGTGCAGATAGCGGAATAGATTAGCACAGGAGGAGCAGTTATGAAAAAAATCAACAAAATAGTTTCTTGCATATTAACAGTCATGTTGATTGTGACAAATTTTACAGTTGGAGTATATGCAAAAACGGAAAAAACCGTAAGTGACGACTATAGACAATATGAGGCTCGCGTTCTGCATGATTTAGGTATCATCGATACAGATATGCAAATCGAACAAAATATGTCGAGAGCGGAATTTGCGGGAGTATTTGCAAAGTTTATGAATATCAATGCAGATACGGCAGTTAATATGGCGGATGTAGCGGATATAGAAGATGAGTATATATATGCTCCGTCAATCAGACTGATGCTGGATAGGGGATATATGTCTCTTGACGGAAAGAAGAATTTCTTCCCCGGAAGCGCCGTTACATATGCCGATGCGGCTATGGCATTGGTTAAGGCACTCGGTTATGAACCTTATGTCAGTGCAAAAGGAATCAGTGCCTACGGATATATCGATTGTGCTATGCAGATAGACATAGAACTTGCAGGGAAAGGGGAAAAAGACTCTCTGACATACGGCGATGTAATTCACTTGCTGTTTTCTGCACTTGAGGTCAGTATCCTTGAAGCAAGGACCTATTCTTCAGAAAAAATTGAATATACAAATCGTGCCGGAAAGACACCGCTGAGCGAATGGCATGATGTTTATGTGACAAAAGGAATTTTATATAACATTGAAAATGGTACGGCGAGCGTTACTGTCGATAAAATCGGCAAAGAAGCCGTCAGGATAGGAGACGGGATATACAGTGTCGGACAGGTGAAAGCTGCTGAATTTTTGGGATATGCGGTTAAGGGCTATTATTACGGCGGAAACAGAACGCCGGAAAATGAATTGGTATCGATTATTCCGCTGCGCGGCAAAAACGAAATTACAAGTATAGATGCAGAGGACATTGTAAGCTATAAAGACAATGTTTTAACCGTTAACAACGGAAACAGAAACAAGCAGTACGATATATCTCCGGCTACCGATGTCATTTATAACGGCGAAGCGGTAAGCTACGAAAACCGAGACAAGGCACTGAATATCGACTGTGGAACAGTGTTGATTAATGAAGTGAATTTTGACGGTGTAGATTCGGTAGTGATTGTAACGGCCTATGAAAACTATGTGGTAGGAGCAATAGACAAAGAAAAACAAATTGTTTACGATAAACTGGATAACAACAGAAGTCTTAGCCTGCGTGATGATAACAGCGACGTTAAGATTAAAGAAACAAACGGAAAGATTATCAATCTTGAAAATCTTAATGTTGGCGATGTTTTGACTGTTGCCGCAAGCTTGGGCTCAATGAGAATAGAAGTTATCCGAAGCAATCAAAAGATAATCGGAAATATATCCGAAAGAGGCAAGGAAGGCACAAAAGATGAGTATATAAAGATTGATGGCATCACGTATTCTGTTGCTAAAAACTATCGTGATTCAAAGACCGAACGCCTAAATTTAAATGCACCGGTATCTGTTACTTTGGACACATGGGGAAAGGTGGCGGACATTTCCGATGTAGATATGAGCGGATATAAGATTGGCATATTAAAGACGGTGGGGATACTGGATCATTTAAGCCCTGAGAGACTTTCTATGAGAATTTTTGACAGAGATGGAAAAATGAGGGTTTATGAATCGATAGATCGTGTGGTAATAGACAATTATCGTACAAAAACTGCAGAAGAAGCGAAAAATGTTTTGGAATCGGTAACCGGAATATCCGTTTATCAGCCGATACGGTATTTATTAAATTCCGAAGGTCTGGTTTCAAATATTGACACGACATATTATAATGAAGCTGCGGGCGAGTCCGAGCAGAGTCTGCGGTATATCTGGCGGTCTTATAAAGACGACTATACAACTCGCGGGTATGGAACGGATATACAGTATATGTATTGGGCGAATAAAAATTTCGGCAGAAAATTTTTTGCGGGTCAGTGGGCGACGCTCATGAAGCTGCCGAGACAAAATACTGCCGATAATAAGTTTTTTGTCACCGAGGCTGAATGGGTTAGCGGAAGGTATTATTATGTTGACGCACTGGCAGTGGGGCGTGATAATTTTTGTGCCGATGTTGTGATACAGTATTATGACGCAGCAGAGGGCAGCACCGAGGGTCAAACGCTTCGTTACGGTCTGGTGACGGAGGTTGTATATGCAATGGATGACGATGGGGGAACTGCTTATAGAATTTCGTATATTGATGGGTACGGCGGCGGTACCCGAACAGAGTTTGTCGACAGCGACTGCAGCATAACAGACGCTGCGTCTGTCAAGCCGGGCGATACTAATACCTATCAAATATCCGAAGGCGATTTTGTTCGCTTTTCAACCGGTGCCGGAGACATGATTGTTAATGCCCAAGTCATATATGATGCGGAAACCGGAATGTGGGCAAGTGATATGCCGCATATCAGAGATGACAGAACAGAAGGAATTGTAAACTGCAACATGGAGGTTAATGAGCTGTTCCACGGATATGTACTTCAGAATGAAAATTCCTATATACGTCTTTCAGGCGAAAAGCCGGACAATGTTACAGATTCCATTATGGATAGTGCGTATGTGTTTAAAATTACAAACGCCACAGTCTATAAATATAATTCGCGCACAGGAAAACTTGTAGCTGTAGATGCTTCGGAAATCATTCCGTTTGAATATTCATATGGCGATTGCTCTGAGGTAATTACGGGTGATTTGGGCGGCTTAACACCGTTCGTAGTAATTTATAATTGAGGTGAGGAGGGCTTTCTATGAAGTTAAAGAAAATAACAGCGTGTATACTGGCGTCGAGCCTGATATTTGCTTCAGTTTCCGCTATTGCCTACAACGACGTGCCGGAGGATTATCCATATGGCGAAGCAATTGCATTTTTGACAGATTCGGGAGTTGTCCAGGGGGACGGAAACGGAAATTTTGCGCCAAAGGAGCTTTTGGAGCGCGCTGAGTTTGCGGTCATGTTAGATGCAGCGTTTGATATTGGCGGTGAAGAACAGCATGATTTTACTGATGTGCCGGCAGGCGCTTATTACGAAAAAGCACTGGGCAGACTGCAAAAAGCGGGTATTTTAAACGGTAAGAGCGACGGTATTTTTGCACCGAATGACAGCGTTACCCACGAAGAAGCGGTAAAGATGATTGTGGAGGCATATGAGTATGTCACCGGTGAGAGTATGATTAGCGGCGTTGAGGTTATCCCTAAGGATTATGACAGCGTTTCGGATTGGGCGAAGACATCAATGGATAAGGCGATGGAATATCGTATACCTTTGGTTTCGGAAGCGAATACACTTTCTCCGACAGCGGCGCTGACCAGAGGCGAGGCGGCGAAACTTGTCACGAATGCACTGCTTTGTCTCGGTGAGCCGAAGCGGCAGCAGGGCATTCAGCCTACAAAGATTATACAAAATAAATTAGGAAATGTATATTATACAACGGAACCGGCTGCATTTGAAGTATCAACGGACTACAGCTTGATTCGCTACGAGGTCCGCGACTTTTATAATACAATAGTCAAAGAAGGCTATGCAAAAGCAAGAGGCGGCAGAGCAAAATTTGATTTTACCGATTTGGGAATCGGGCATTACAGCTTCTCGGCATATAGCCCGACAGACGATGAGACAACGGAGCTTTGCAAAACCTTTTTCTGCATTATAAATGAGTATGATTTTACGGATATTGATCCCGAAACGGCGAAATTCGGCATAAACACCCATTTGGAAAATGCATGGCAGGGTTGGGAGCATGAGCTTTTGGAACTGGCAAACATTGCGGGTGCGAGAATTTTCCGCGACGGCTCCTGGTGGGAAAATGTTGAACGAGAAAAAGGTGTATATCACTCGGGCTTGGCAAGTAATTCTATGGAATATGCCAAAAAGTATAATATGGCAGCGTGGGATTTAACTGTACAGACGCATAGATTTTACGACGGCGGCGTGACACCTTATACGGAGGAAGGAATTAACGGGCAGGCGAATTTTGCAAACGCTCTTGCGGATTGCTGGAACGGTAGAATGAAATGGATTGACATACTCAATGAGTTTGAGGATACAAGTTCAGGACCGGAAGGCAAGAAGCCGCAGACTTTATATAATATTGTGAAGCGCTGCTATGAGGTTGTAAAGCCAAACCATCCGGATGTCCAAATCGGTGTTACTGCCTACGGCAGTGAATGGGACGAAGAATTTTATAAGCTCGGTGCTTTTAATTATCTTGACTATTTGGGAGTACACCGTTATCCGAAGATGGTAATAGGTGATACACCCGGTTTAGGACCCGAAACAGATATTAAGCCGCTATACGATAAAATAAAGACCATGGTGGATAAGTATAATACAAGCGGACACAAGGTACACATTTATATGAATGAAACGGGAGGGCATACGGCTAATTTTTCCGCCGGGGTTACATATCGCGAGCAGGCGGAGTATGTGCCGCGTATCCTGGCTACGGCACTGTCGGCCGGTTTTGAGAATGTAATATGGTACTCTTTGATGAACGACGGACATGATGAGAATATCAACGAGCAGAATTTCGGACTCATTTATTCCAGCAAAGGTAAGTACGGAGATTGGGCACCGAAAGAGGCTTACCAGGCATACTGCGTGGCAACAAGAAAACTCTCGAGAGCCGATGTGAAGGAGACCGTAACGGATGGAAATATATACCGATATGTGTTTACCACAGAGGACGGGAAGGATTTGAGCGTGCTTAATGCGCTGAACGGAGCGGATGTTGCGCTGTATACCGATGAACCGGTTAAGATTACGAATATTATGGGCAAAGAGGAAATCTATACACCGGTAAACGGGAAAATCTATCTTGAACTAAAACCTGAACCTGTATATGTTGAAGGAACGATAAATGTAAAAGAGGAAAAGCTGCCGGTTAAGGCAGAGCTGTCAAATTTAATCGTTGATTCAACGGCGAAGCTGAGTGTTGAAGTGGACGATGACCTAAATGCAGGCGATATTACTGCAGAGTTTAACGGAGAGAGCTTCATACCGGGCGAAGAATTGTCGATTGTAACGACCAAGAAACAAGAAAAGGCTTCGATTGTGACGGTGGTGAAGGCTGATGGCAAGCCGTTTGCAAGATTGTATGATGATGTGGAATACAGACAGCCTTATGACCTGACAGTGAAGGAAAATTTGTCTATGAAGGAAGATATGAACATTGTATGCGATCTTGATTTTACCGTACAAAACAACATGGATGAGGATATAGCCGTAAACGGCATCCGATATCAGTTTGGCGATCGGGAAGGAACCATAGAGGTTTCGGGTGTTATTCCGGCAAAGGAAAGTCAGACATGGCAGTATTCCTTTGATAAGCTGACGTCCGGTCTGGTTTATAACGCAAGGTTCAACCTGATTTGCGATAAATATGAATCCGAAGCTGCGGATTTTGAAGGGAATTATGACTATAATGTAATGCCGCGCGGAAAGATGGTAATAGACGGAAAGGTTGACGAGAACCTTGAAAATCTGAAAAACTGTTTGTATATCCCGCCGGAATCCATGGTGAAAGCAATATTGATGCCGGGATCGCTGTCAAATACCGAGGACTATAATGCACAGGCATGGCTGAGCTACGATGATGATAATGTATATCTATGCGTGGACGCAACGGATGATATACATTCCGCACCGCAAGCAGGGAGTAACATATGGAGTAATGATGGTATTCAGTTCACATTTTATGCCGATGGATTTGGGGATCTGAAGTACCCGCCAATATCGGATAAAGATGATACATCGGCAATGGGCGAGCATTTCTATTATGAATTTGGTGTGTCGCTGCTGGATTCGGGTGTGACGGAAAAGGCATGTTGGCGTGATGTTGCAAACGGCACAGCACCAAGGAGGGACTATCCTTATAATTATGTAATAAAACGTGATGAAACAACGAAGCACACAGTATATGAACTTGCAATCCCATGGAGTACCATATATCCTCTTACCCCGGATAAAGTTGAGGATTTGCGTATGTCTGTTGTTGTTGTCGAGAATAATATGAATGGCCGAGACGGCTGGCTTGAATGGGGCGGCGGCATTGCTTATTCGAAGGATGTGTCTTTGTTTAAACATATTCATTTATTAAAGAAGTAAGGGAGAGATGCGGTATGATAAGAAAAATTAAATGCTTTGTGTGCTTTGCGGCACTGCTCTGTATGATAGGCACATCTATACCCGTTGGCGCGGTAAAGCCGAGCACAAACAGGCATTGGCTCAAAAATTCGCCGAAAGAGAATATATTTAGCATAGATGGAACAACGCAGGAATTTGTGCTGCTTGAAACAACTGACAGTGATACATCAACATTCTTTGTTTTTGCCAAAGATTTTTATGGCAATATGCCGTTTGATACAGGCGGAAGTCCTGTTTTTGATCCGACTAACACGAAAAATGTTGGATTTTGGCTGAATAATGGATTGCTTTCAAGTGGATTTGTCGGAGAAAATCGAAAAACTTTTAAGCTTCCGGATGGTATTATCGAGCATATTGATACTAATCACGAGTGGAAAATAGAAGCGGGCGAGAACACGCCCGCACATTCGGTCACATGCGGGGTATGCTTGCCTTCCCAGGAGGAAGTTTTAAAGCATAAGGATAAAATTGGCGTCGAAGACGGAATTAACGATGCGGATGTGTATACCGCGCACGGTTGGATGCTCAGAGATGTTTATATCGGACCCTTGTCCTTCCGTTACAATGCTCCCGCTGAGGGATTCAATGGCTTTGGAGATATATTTTCATGGGATACAGCGGGGAAGGGAATTGCAATACGCCCGGTGTTTTATCTTGACAAAGAGTTCTTTAAAGAGGTAAAGTTGGATCTAAATAACATTGGTGATAATGTAATCTCAATGTTTAAGAAGATGTATAGCATGGATGATCTTCAAAACATATATACCGATGAAGAATTATGGGATGTTTTCGGATATAAATCGGGAATTGTGATTACAGTTCCCGGATTTACGGATAAAAATGGGGAAAAGGCAGAAGATTTAGCTAAGCAGGATTATATAAATGTCATTGTAGATTTAAAATCCACAATGGTTAATGCTTGTGATGTTATGCTGCTGTCGGTTCTCTATGGCTCGGATAACTGCCCGATAAGTTTTTCGCGAAAACGGTTTGGAATGAACAGCGGTGAGAATAAGACAGTTGACATTGGGATGCCTTTGGAGGAAACCTATAAGGAAAAGGGTGCGTATATTAAGGTCTATGCACTTAGATGCGGCAACCGTCTTAATGCCCTTTCCAATGCGGTCAGAATACCATTGGATGCCGAAAAGACGGCAGAGTCTGCCGAGGATAACACATATGTAGCGTTGCCGTAGTTGATTGAATGGTAAAATTCAAAAATATGGTTATGCAAAACAGAACAAAGCAATAATTAAAATTATAATAAAGGAGAGATCAAGATGAAAATGAGGATACGGAAAACCGGGAAAAGGCTGCTTGCGATGTTTGCGGCGGTTACGATGATGACGGGGGCGCTTGCAGGTTGCGGCAACATGGCATCTGATAAGGACGATCAGGGCAGAACTGTCATATCCATTGGAAGCTGGCCGGACAAGGAGGGAACCGAAAAGGAGACGTTGGACGCAAGAAAGGCGCGTTTTGAAGAAGCAAACAGTGATGTTGTCATAATTCCCGATACCTGGGTGTTTGACATAAAGACATTTTCTGCAAAGGCTGCGGGCGGTCAGCTTCCAACCCTATATAACACACATTTTACCGAGGTTCCGCAGATTATGTCGGCAGGATATTCGGCAGATATTACAGATACACTTAAAAAGCACGGATTATATGATAAGTTTAATAAGCAGATTTTGGATATCGTGTCCAAGGACGGCAGGGTTTACGCTTTTCCGTTTGCTGCATATGTGCTTGGTATGGCATATAATGTAGAAATGTTTGAAGCGGCAGGTCTGATGGAGGCTGACGGAACACCCAAACAGCCCAAAAACTGGGACGAGGTTGTGGAGTTTGCCGTAAAGATTAAGGAAGCAACAGGAAAGCCCGGTTTTATTTTCCCGACGGCAAATAACAACGGCGGATGGATATTTACATCTCTTGCATGGTCGTTTGGCGCTAAATTTATGGAGCAGGATGCCGACGGCAAATGGAAAGCGACCTTCGACAGTCCGGAAGCAGCAGCCGCACTTCAATGGATCAAGGATTTAAAGTGGAAGTATGATGTTCTGCCGGCAAATACACTGATTGACGGAACGGAATATTACAAGGTATTCGGCACCGCAAATGCCGGTATGATGATTTCAGCGGGCGATATTCCCGGAAAGGTGACCGAATATGGTATGCAGCCCGATGATTTAGGTATGTTTGCCATGCCTGCGGGACCCAAGCGTCATGTTACATTGTTGGGCGGTTCGGTATTTGAACTTTCAAATAAAGCGACGGAGGATCAGATTGATGCTGCTCTGCGCTGGTTAGAGGGAGAGTATACGCCTGAGGTAACGGACGAGTTTAAAACCATTACCGAAACGGCAATGAATAATGCCATTGAAGAAAATCAGCTCATCGGTATTAAATCGTTGAATATATGGGCAAACGATACAGACTCTGTCAAATATTCCCATAAGCTGATTGAAGATAAAGCAAATGCGAATATAAATCATGTTAAGCTGTATAATGACTTTACAGCGGACCTTGGCGAGTGCGAGATTCAGGCAGAGGAGCCGGTTTGTGCACAGGAACTTTATGGTGTACTGGATTCCTGTATACAGGAGGTATTGGTGAATGAAAATGCGGATTGTACTGAACTTTTGAAGAAAGCAGCATCGGATTTCCAGAAAAATTACCTCGACAATTTGGATTATTAAGTTTCAATTGCGCTGCAGGGGCGACCAAACAGACGCCCCTGCAGAATCGCATTTTTGTCTGCAGGATGTGGAGATAAAGAATGAGATGTGAATACATATTTAAGGGAGGTAGTGGCAAATGAAATTTTCACAGGTTGATAAAAATAATTTAGGAAAAAAGATGAAAAAAAGGTCACGGTTAAAAAACGATTTTGATGCGTGGATATTATTTTTGCCGGCGTTTATTGTACTGTACTTGATGATATGGCGACCGACTGTGATGGGTGCGGTATGGTCTTTCTTCAAAATGAATGCCTACACCCCCGGCGATTTCTGTGGATTTGACAATTTCAGAAAGGTTATTACACATACGCAGTTTTTGCCCACATTGTGGAATACTGTGAAGTATGTGTTATGGTCTCTTGTGTTGGGGTATTTGCCGCCGGTTATCATTGCTGTTATAGTAAATGAAATGGTTCATTTTAAAAATTTTTTCAGAATTACAATCTATCTGCCGGCAGTTATTCCGGCGATTGCTTCAATGCTGATATGGTATTATATATACTATCCCGATCAGTCCGGACTTTTGAATATGCTTCTGGCAAAGTTTGGAATGGAACCGTTCCAGTGGCTTAACAATCCTTCGTTTACGATTCCGGGTATTATGATATATTCCACATGGCAGGGCTTTGCGGGTACAATGCTTCTCTATTATGCGTCGGTGCAGTCGGTATCGGTTGAACTGTATGAAGCTGCGTTGATGGACGGAGCAGGCGTGTGGAAACGTGCATGGCATGTAACAAGGCCGCAAATAGAAGGAATCCTCATACTAAATCTTGTACGCCAGATTATCGGCGTTTTCCAGATTATGGAGCAACCGCTTGCGATGACGGGCGGCGGACCGAACGGCGCTTCAATATCCTTGGGATACCAATTGTATCAGTACGGTTTTAACAGCGGAGGCAAGGGGACCGGGCAGGCAATGGCACTGAGTGTAATTATGTTTCTTATCCTTATAGTGTTCACCTGTTTTTACTTTTGGTTGAACAAAAAGGTGGAAGATAGATATTAAGGAGGGGGATACAATGAAACGATTTGATAATAAGCAAACGGGGCTGCTCAGTAGCTCCGATCTTAAAGCTTTTAAGGGGAAACTGATATATTGGCTGTTTTTTGCAATTCTGCTGATAACATGTTTCATAGCGGTTTTCCCTGCAATATGGACAATACTGACAGCATTTAAAGATACGCGGGAAATTTACGATACATTCAGTTTCTTTCCGAAAGATATGTCGTTGGGAAATATCGGCCGTCGTCTGTCGGAAGCATGGAATGAGCTTCAACTGGCAAATTCATTTTTAAATACGATCGTAATGTCTCTGGGGAGTCTTGTGTCAACCATAATTGTTTGTGGATTTGGCGGGTATGTTTTGTCAAAACTTAGACCGAGAGGCTCTAAATTGATATTTCCCCTTGTGGTATGGACAATGATGATGCCGGCGCAGATGCGTATTGTGCCGAACTATATTACCATGCTTCACTTTCCGTTTGCATATGATTTTGGGGCCGGCATGAGTTTGCTTGACACATACTGGCCGATGTGGCTGAGTGCAGCCGCAAACGCATTTAACATTATATTGTTTAAAAATGCGTTTGACGGGCTTTCACAGTCATATGTGGAAGCAGCCCAGTTAGACGGCTGCGGAAACTTCGGGATTTTCTTCCGCATTATGTTCCCTCTGGCAAAGCCTGTAATTATATATGTTGCAATCGGAACACTCAGCGCTGCATGGTCGGAATTTTTTGAACCGATGCTGTATTTAGATAAGAATGTGGTTACGCCGCTTAAAGTATACAGGATGCAGTTAGATAATAAAATACAGATGAATATTAAATTTATGGGTCTTGTATTAGCGAGTATCCCGCAGTTTTTAATATTTATCATCTTTCAAAGACATATCTTGGGCGGTATCAATATCGGTGGCGTAAAAGGATGAGTGCGATATGATGAGAGCAAGAATGGATGAGTATGTGGAGATATGCAGACAACTTGCCGATAAACATAACTGTATTTTTGTGGATTTTCAGAAGATGTATGAAGAGTATTGCAAAATTCGTCATTCATCCTATATAGCGTGGGACAGGGTGCAATAAGGTATGCTTTGCGGTAACTGAATAAAGTAATATTTAGGCGTCATGCTCTTGTACATTACATATGCGCAAGAGCAGGATGCCGCTGAATTCGAAGGTAATACGGGGGTTTATTGAACGGATACTTTAGTTTTCGAAAAGCCCCTCTGCAAGTATATGCGGCGGAATGTACGGAAAACAAAGAGGTGAGGGAAGGGCATACGATTGAGCCTCATATTATATCAGCATTAAAGTACATAAATAAGAATTATAAAGAAAATATATCTCTTGACGATATATCTCAGGCGGTGCATATGAGCAAGTATTATTTTTGCAGGAATTTCCATGAAGCCACAGGAGCGACGGCGCTTGAATATTTGAACAACGTGAGGTTTACGAAGGTGCATAATCTATTGATCAATACGAGTATGACGATTGATGAAATTGCGTCGGGGACGGGTTTTATGTCAGCGGTAAATCTTACAAGAGCTTTCAAAAAAGTATACGGAATGGCTCCGCGGGAGTTCAGAAAATTAAACAGACGTGATTAAATAAAAGGGCATTGCATACCATTTCGGGTGCGATGCCTTTTTTGGGGCAATTTTTGTCTGATATTGAAAAAATTACGGCAATATTTATATGGTTTTGTATCTGTATATTCTGTATAATTTTTATATAAGAATAAATTTGAATACGGAGGTATATGCCATGAAAAAGCCGTATAAGGATGCGGGAACGGCATATATCAATAAAATGGAGGGACGGTAAAATGGTGAGATTATTTGAAACACACCATGTAAGACGGACATATGAACTTGACGGAATATCGGATTTTGAGATGGAAGGCTTTGACAAAAGCTATCAGCTTCCCGTACCCGGCTGCTGGGAGCAGCACCCGGATTTTATGCAGCACAGAGGAAAGGGGATATACAAAAGAAAGGTTTATATCAAGCAATCGGGAAACATACGCCTTGAATTTAAGGGCGTGAGCCATACGGCGGACGTGTATTTTGACGGTGAAAAAACAGCTCATCATTACAATGCATTCACTCCGTTTAATGCAATAGTAAAGAATGTTTCAGAGGGTGAGCATGAAATTATGGTTGAGGTGGATAACACCTTCGGCGAACACAGCGCGCTGCATATTCCGAATGACTATTACACCTACGGCGGAATTACAAGACCCGTTTCGCTTGAAAGTATCCCGGATGTATACATAAAAAATGTACATTTCACGCCTTATCGCAAAAACGGAAAATGGAATGCAAAAATTGAAGTTTGCGTATGCAATCTGTCGGACAATGCTGTAAAAGTCGGCGTCAGAAGTATGCTTGATAAATACGGAATGAGCGATATTGTGCTGCTAAGCGGCAGCAGTGAAACAGCTGTTGTATTTGAGCAGGAATTTGATGATGTTAAAGCATGGTCAAATGAGATGCCGAATTTGTATATGTTAAATACCGCTCTTTTGATAGATGACAGGGAAGTTGACGATTTAATTGAGCGTGTCGGATTCAGAACAGTAGAGGTCAGGGACGCTAAAATATACTTAAACGGTGAGCCGATTTATCTCAAGGGCTTTAAGTATCGCAGACCTAAAATAGCATATGACATTGTAAAGAAAATGTTTAAAAAATACGGAGGTAATTGATTATGAAAAGGGTAATTTCTGCTATAATTGCATCAGCGCTGATGTTTTCATCTCTATCGTTTTTTGCTTTTGCGGATGCCCAAGCCGCTGATTTGGGAACAGTTTCCGCGGCTGTTTCGGGATATGTGAGCAGCACGGAAGGAGATATAGAAATCGCATCAAAAACAAAAACACCGAATATCTATGTTGATACGGAAAATGATTATGCAGGCGTAATTCGTGCGGCAGAGGATTTGAAATCGGATATAAAGGCGGTTACGGATGTTGCGGCAAATGTTTTTGCGGACGCTGAAAATGCCGATATTATTGTGGGAACAATAGGGAAATCAGACGCTGTAGACGCTCTTATAGCGAAAAATAAGCTTGATGTTTCCGAAATAGAAAATCAATGGGAAGCCTTTACGGTGCAAAACATTGACGGTCGGCTTGTAATTGCCGGTGCGGATAAGCGCGGCACAATCTACGGCATATATGACCTGTCCGAAAAAATGGGTGTTTCGCCCTGGGAATGCAAATGTACCAAACAATGATTTTGTTGCGGTAACGGATTCTCAGTATCCTATACGCTTTACAGTGAGTGTTGAAAACGGCGGTTATTATAATGTAAAGGTTACTCTTGCCAATGCCAGTCAGACAGAGCCGGCAGTGGTATCGCTGTTTACGGAACGCAGACATCAGCTTTTGACAAATGCCGAAATTCCCGCAGGCGGGACCTTGGAATACGAGTTTAATGTTGACGTTGAAACATACTATTGGAACAGCACAAAGGCAGGCTTTAAAGAGGGTGACTACTTATATATTGAGTACGGTCATAATGAAACAAGCGTTGACAGCTATAAAGAAAATCTTGAAAAGTATTATACAGAGTGCTATAATAAGGGTGTAAAAATGA